>JANQJX010000039.1 GCA_028281425.1 Simkania sp. | reverse complement strand
TGAGTTAGACATTGCCACATCAATTTTATGTTCTTTGGCCTTTCCTGAAACGGGATCTAAATCCCCAAGCTCCTCTTCTGGATTATCGAGATTCATCGTAGGATGCAATTTAGATGTTTCAATGGCTTTAACTGTTGTAATCGCCTCGATTCCCGCAGCAGCTCCAAGGCAATGCCCAATCATCGATTTTGTTGCATTGATTTTAATCCGATTGACATCGCTTCCAAAACAAGAGTGAATTGCTCGAATTTCACAAAGATCCCCCACTTTAGTTGCCGTAGCATGAGCATTGATATAATTGAGCCTGTTTTTATCGATATTTGCCTCTTTAAAGGCCTCCTCGATACATCTGATGACACCAGAGCCATCTTCTTTTGGAGTTGTAATATGATAGGCATCTGTTGAAATGGCCCCCCCTAAATATTCAGCGAGAATCGGAGCTCCCCGCTTTTTTGCATGCTCTAAATCTTCTAAAACCAAAACTCCTGATCCCTCCCCAACAACAAAACCATCTCTGGATTTATCCCAAGGACGGGAAGCTGTTTGCATCTCATCATTACGTTCAGAAAGGGCTTTCATCGCAATAAAACCTGCAATTCCTATCGAATTGATAGGAGCTTCTGTTCCTCCACATAACATGAGATCAGCATCCCCTGCTTTGATATGTCTTGCACTTGAGACAATACAATAATTTGCTGTGGCACATGCTGTTGAAATCGAATAGTTAGGCCCTTTAAAACCAAGATCGATCGCAAGAAGAGCTCCTCCCATATTTGTGATAATATAAGGAACGAAAAAGGGGGTAATCCTTTTAAATCCTTTATTAAAAAGAGTAAGACTCCCATTTAAAAAAGAGCTCATCCCCCCCATGCCTGATCCAATTAAAACCCCAGAGCGTTTTTTATCGATTTTATCTAAATGAGCTCCCCCTAAATGAGCTGATTCAAGGGCTTTTTTTCCTGCAACAAGTGTGTAACGAATAAAAGGATCCACTCTCTTTGCTTGTTTTTTATCAATATAGTTTCCCATTTCAAAATCTTGAATAGAAGCAGCAAAACGAGTAGGGTAATCTTCACAAGGAAAATTTGTAATCGGAGAAATTCCACTTTTGCCTGCAAGAAGCGCCTCATAAAAGTCATCAACATCTGTGCCAAAGCAAGAGACAAGACCCATTCCTGTTATAACAATACGTTTCTTTTTCATAAGCAGCTTCCTTATCTTTTTCTATTCCCTATCCCTATATAGAAAGGAGATGGTTAAAATTTAAATCGATGATTTTAACATCGGCCCATAATCTTTCAAGTTGGTATTTTTGTCTCATTTGTGGAATAAAAAGATGAATGACAATTTCAAAATAATCGAGAACAACCCAACTTCCATCTTGTAACCCCTCAATATGAAAAGGCTTTTCTTTTCTTTCTTTTAAGAATTTTTGAAGCTCCCTTGCTAAAGCAATGACATGTCGCTCCACATTTCCCGTTGCAATCAAAACAAAATCGGTCACAGATGAAATCCCCCTTACATCTAAAGCAATGATATTGACTCCTTTCTTTCGATATAATAACAAGGCTAATTCTCGAATGAGACGGTTAGGATCTGATTGCATGAATAATCTCAATTTAACCAATTTATCTAAAAATACTTTAAAACAGACTGATTCCTCAATTTTTGGATCCATCAGACCCCCTAAGAAATCAAAACCATTTTATGCCCCTTATGGGACTGCATCGAGTTTCAACACTCCCCTTATTTTAAAAACCCCCTTGATTGGGATACGCAAAGGCTTTAAAAAGATTCAGTCAAAATTCAACTCAAACTTGAGGTTGGGAAAAAAAATAAATCCTCAGTTCATCTATTCCCTTTATCCAGCTCACAAATGCAATTGATTGCGTAAAGAGGATTTTTAACTCAAATGGTTTTAAAAATTATTAATACCTTTAAAGAAAGATCTTTTTATCTCAAAAGAGCAAAAAAACAAATAAACAGTTTTTAACTCAAAGCCGGTGGATAATATAAACGATTTTCATAAATGTAGTCTAGGACTTTCGCAGGGACAAGATGAGCACAACATAAGCTGTTTTTAAGTCTTTCTCGTATACAGGTACTGCTGATTTCCATAGCAGGAATCGAAATGCATCCTTTTTCAATATGAGCTCTTAGAGTGGTCGATAAATGGTTAAATGTTTTTTTATGATAAGAGGAGCGAGCTCCAACTAAAGGGGGAGCTAACTCAAGCAATTTTTCTCCTTCTTTCCATTGGTCCATTTGAGAGGCACTATCTTCCGCTAAAATGAGATAAAACTTTTTATCTCCCCTTTCTTTTTTCTTTAAAAGTTCCAAAGTCTCAATCGTATAAGAAGGAGGAGGACGCATCAGTTCAATTTCTGTAATAGAAATCGCTTTCATTCCCTCTGTTGCAAGAAAAAGCATTTTAAGCCGATCTGCAGGAGAGGCGACAGGTGGCATTTCTTCTCTTGTTGGTGAAATATGTGCAGGGCAAAAAAGGATCTCATCGAGGCAACACCTCTCTTTTAATTCAATCATTAAATTTAAATGACCAAAATGAATGGGATCAAAAGTGCCCCCGAAAAAACCTATTCTTAAACCCATATCATCTACCTATTTTTCCTAAATCGGATCCTATTTGGCTTATTGAAAAGGGACTGCTTTGAAAACCTTTAGTTAAAGTTTAGTTAGAAAAAACTTGAATGAGTAATTTCCGTTTTTTCCCTGAGGAAAATAAAAGATACTTATTTCCAATCAAATGCTTTTTTTCAACGACTTGATCAGCATCAAGGATTTTTTCATTATTGAGATAAGCTCCCCTATTTTTGATAAGACGCCTTCCTTCTCCTCTACTTGTCACGAGTTTTACTTGAGCTGCAATATCTATAAATTTTTGATTGACAACACCAGATACAGGCAAACAAACAGGAACCATATCTTTTGCCACTTCATCGAGAATTTTTTCGTCGAGAACTCCTTTCGATCCAGGTGCTAAAATTTGTGTCACACGAAGAGCTTCTTCAAGTCCTTGAGGAGCATGGACAAATAAAGTTAAACTTTCTGCAAGCCTCTTTTGCGCTCGAAATGGTGTAAAAGATCCCGAAGCAATTTCCTTTTCAAAGGCATCGATTTCCTCCCCTTCTATAAAAGTCAATCTCCGCATCAAAGAGATGACATCTACATCAGAAACCCCAACAAGATATTGATAAAATTGATAAGGAGAGGTTTTTTTTGGGTCAAGCCAAATGGTTCCTTCTTCACTTTTTCCAAATTTTGATCCATCACTGCGTGTCAAAAGAGGATAAGTCAGTCCATAAACCACTTGCCCTGAAAGCTTGCGTACCAACTCAATCCCAGCAGTGATGTTTCCCCATTGATCACTTCCCCCCATTTGCAAGCAAACATTTTTTTCCTTCAACAAATGATAAAAATCATACCCCTGCAAAATTTGATAAGCAAACTCTGTAAAACTTATTCCTTCTTCAGAATGCAAACGAGAACGCACACTCTCCTTTCCAAGCATCGGACCTAACCGAAAATGCTTGCCTACATCACGTAAAAAACCGATTAAAGAATGAGAAGACAACCATCTGTCATTATCTAAAATGATGAGACGATTTTTTTCTTCCGAAGTCTTAAAAAAAGTCTTAAATTGCAAAGAGAGCTTATCTATATTTTCACAAACTGTTTGAGTAGTCAAAAGAGGCCTTTCTATGCTTTTCCCCGAAGGATCTCCAATTTTTCCCGTACCTCCTCCAATGAGAACAACAGGTGTATGTCCATATTTTTGAAACCATAGAAGAGCAATAATCCCGACAAGATTGCCTAAATGAAGACTATCTGCAGTAGGATCAAAGCCCATATAAACCTTTAAAGGAGTTTTCAGTCGCTCTTGAAGGTGTTTGCTACTGATTGTATCGACAAAATCTCTTTTTTTTAAAACATTGAAAAGTGTATCCATGCCGCTCATTTTACAAGAATTAAATGATTTAGAACAATCTTCAAAAAGAGCTTGTCGATCCATCTAGATGACCGACGATCACTTTTTTTGCTAAATTACAGAAAAATCCGGTTTCTAAAACACCGGGAATATGAATGAGCTTTTCATGATCACTTTCAGGGTTTTCGCGAACTGTTTTAAAGAAAATATCATAAATCAAATTGCCATTATCGGTTAAAAAAAGTTTCTTACCCTCTTTAAGCCGAAGTTGACCCCTAAATCCCAATTTATTGATTTTGTCAATCGTGCATACAGGTGCAAAAGGGAGAATTTCAACAGGCAATTTTTGTCTTCCTAAATTTTCAACCACTTTGGTTTCATCAACAATGACAATCATACTTCGGCTACTATTGGCAAGAATTTTTTCACGAAGTAAAGCTCCTCCTCCCCCTTTAATCATCCTTTTTTTAGAATCGACTTCATCAGCTCCATCGATTGTTAAATCAATAAACATCACCTCATCTGGCTTAGCAAAAGGGATGCCTCCTTTGCTTGCAAGTTCAAGAGATTGGATAGAACTAGAAATGGCTTGAATGTTGAGCCCTTGTTTGCATCGCTCGATAAGCTTTTCAATAAAATAAAAAACTGTCGATCCCGTTCCAAGACCAACGAGCATATTTTCCTTGACATATTGAGCCGCTTTTTCTCCTGCGCTCTTTTTCATGATTTCTTGATCCATTATTTTTCAATATGAAGAAAAAACCCTATTCCTAACAAGAATTTTCTCTTTTATTTTGAAAAAAAATATGCGATGGTAAAAAAAGGGAAAGTAAGAAAGAACGGAGTAGAAACCTCATGATTAAGGATAAGAAAATATCAAATTCTCTCGTAGAAGAAAGTCACAAGACAAAAAAAACGCGTGAAAAATTGCGTAAATATTTGCAACAAATCGATCAAAATCTTACTCCTCAAGCCCTCAAGAGAAAATCAATTGAAATTCACCATTGGATTGCACGCCATGCTCCCAATCGTATTGTTCTCAAATCAAAAGCAATCTCTCTTTTTGATGAAAATCAAAATACGGCAAAAATTTCCCAGAGAGTTTCTGGGCTCATTTCTCGACTCAAAACCGAAGCGACACCTACGAGGAATAAGGCCTTTTAGATTTTATGGTATCCAAATTGATTCCCATTCAATTCAATAAAATCATACACTCCCAATCCTATACGGTTTTTATCTTAGGGAACCCTGTTAAACAATTTGCCATCTATACGGCTCCTTATGTAGGAAAACGGATTCAAATGTATCTTCAAGGTCAATCTAAACCACGCCCTCATACACATGATCTCATCAACCAAATCTTTAAAGGCCTAAATATCGACATCCTCCATGTTTTGATCAATGAAGTTGAAGATACCCTCTATTATGCACGCCTGTTGATCAAGCAACACATCCAAACAAAATGTCACATGATAGAAGTCGATTCCCGTCCGAGTGATTCCCTTTGCCTTGCCCTTGAAAACGACATCCCCCTTTATTGCACCCAAGAAGTGTTTGAAAAAGCTGTTGCCGTTGAAGGTTAAAACCCGTGATATAAAAATTCTAGCGCAATAACCCCGGATTGCGACCTATTTTTCCCTTTAGCCCACATTTTACGCCAACTCTTTTAAAAAGGCGTGCGCGAGTGTTTTTCAAGACTTAAGAAATTCTCGAGGGGATAAATTTGCAACCTCACCTAAAAGGGCCTGCCTTGAACTGGAGAATGATCGTCTAGATGATCTTTTCTCCTTAGGCTTGAGAAAATCGCATCTCCTTTTGCTCTCAAGAGTATGTGAATTTGCACCTTTCACAATTTTCGAAAAAAATCTCAATCGATCCGAACAATTTTTCAGTTTAAGGCAGGCCCTAAAAGAATTTATGGGATGTGTGAGCGAAACAGAGCACGTGGATTTTTCTAGACTGGGCAAGCGAAACGCAGGCTAAGGTAGATCCACCTTAGCAAAGGGAGAAAGCGAAATAGGTGGCGGGGTATAAGTGGCAAAGGTGGATTGAGTTTGACTCTCAAAATTGTTGAAAAGGCTAATATTTGATATTAAATTTAAGATTTGCAAGATTTAAAATAGCATCGACTGCTTGTTTGGCATCTTGTCCTTTTGCTTCGACCAAAACTTTAGCACCTCGAGATGCTGAAAGCATCAAAATCCCAAGTAAAGATTTGGCATTCACACGAAGCCCATCATAATGCAAATAGATCTGTGATTTAAAAAGCTGAGCACACTTAACAAGCTCCGTTGCAGGACGTGTATGGAGTCCCTTATCATTCATCACAATAAAAGATTTTTTAATATTGATCATACAATTTCTACCTCTTCAAAACACACTTCTTATCTCTTCATGTGTGAAGAAACGACATACAACGGCTTGAATTTTTGAGCAACTCTTTTTTGAAAAATCAACACTTCATTTCAGATTCTAGTTCTGACACCAACTGATCAAAGCGATAGATGAGTCTTTGGAAAGGAACTTTCGACTCCATATCAATTCCTACTTCCTTAAGCAAATCAAGAGGCAAACAGCTCGATCCAGCTGATAGAAATCGCAAATAGTTCTCTTTTCCTTTTTTCTGATCATTTAAAACCTTTTCAACAAAAGCAAAGGCAGCACTAATCCCAGTTGCATATTGATAAACATAAAAATTAGAATAAAAGTGAGGAATGCGTAAGAATTCAACTGCTATTTCAAGATCGATTTTTAAATCTTCTCCATAATAGTCCTGATTGAGTTTTAGATAAATTTCTTTTAAAAGTTTTGGTGTAAGAGGCTCTCCTTTTTCTACAAGAGAATGCATTTTAAGTTCAAACTCTGCAAATTGGGTCTGTCTAAAAAAAGTGGCTCGAATATCATCAATTTTTCGATTGAGTAAATAACACCTTTCCAAACGGCTTGTGGCTCTTTCCATAAGAAAACGAAAAAGAAGATCTTCGTGAAAAGTAGAGGCAATTTCAGCTAGAAAAATGGGATATTGACTATAGTGATATGGTTGATTTTTACAACTAAAATAGGAATGCATACTATGGCCTGCTTCATGAGATAGAGTCATAACATCTCTCAAAGTTCCTTGGTAGTTCATTAAAATAAACGGAGCACTTTCATAACAGCCACTTGAATAAGCCCCTGAACGTTTACGTGCATTTTCAAACATATCCACCCACCTTTCCTCTTTTAGTCCTTTTTCTAAAACTTTTTGAAATGCATTTCCCAAAACTGCAACTGATTGAATCACCAAATCTTTGGCTTCTTCACAATGATACTTCCTTTCAAAAGAGGGAACGACCGATACATGCAGATCATAACATCTCAATTCTTCCACCTCCAAAAGGGTTTTACGAAGTCGTATATAGCGATGAAGAGAAGAAAGATTGTCTCGCACGGTTTGAACCAAATTCTCATAGACTCGCGTAGAAATTTGATGAGGCATTAAAGCACTTGCAAGGCAAGAGGAATAGTTTCTGGCTTTTACATGAAAAAAATGTTTTTGAACATGTCCATGGATAAGCTCACACAAAGTGTTTTCAAACTTTTGATATTCTCGATGTAAACAAATAAATGCATTTTTCCTAAGTACGCGATCTTTTAAATGAAGATAAAGAGTATAAGAGCCATAGGTTAACTCTTTTTTTTGACCCTTTTGATCTTCAATCTCAGGAAATTTCAAATCGGCATCGTTAAGAAGAGAAAAAGCTTTTTTTGAAGTATTCAGCGCCTTTCCCGCAAGAGAAAGAAGAGCCTCTTCTTCATAAGAAAGGATATGCGATTTAAGTAAAAAGAGTTTTTTTAAATAAATATGATAATCTTTTAACTCGACCGAGTCCAAATAGTCCTTAAAACGTTTTGCATCGAGTTGCAAAATTTCAGGTTCAATCCAAGAAGTTACATTTTTATAGTCATAGTAAAAAAGGGTCATACGCTCATAGGCATTTTTATGTTTTTCATGAGTGAGGTCTTCATCATGACGTAAATGAGCATAAGTATATAGCTTAACGACTTGCTTTTCTAACTCAAAGAGATCATGAAAAAGGAGCGCCAATTGCTTGGGGCTTTGATCAATTGTTTTTCTCCTTTTGGATATTTTAGAAAAACATCTCTTCCCTTTTTGACCTTCAGTCAGCTCGCAATAGTGCTTCTCCCAATCTTCCAAACTTTGATAAAGTGAACTCAAATCCCATTGATATTTTTTTTCAATTTCTTTTCTTTCTTTTAACATTTTTTTCTCCAATTTTTATACTTAATCACTCACCTTACGCAAAAAAGACAGCTTGCTTGTTGTAAATTCTTTAATTCTTGAAATGCCA
>JANQJX010000034.1 GCA_028281425.1 Simkania sp. | reverse complement strand
TCTTTTTGTTTTTTTAAACAATATTCTATGTAATGAAGAAGTCGATAAGCAAGAATGGTCATAAAAATATGACTGTCACATCGATCTTCTCGATGGTGGCCAATAGGACGCATCTACTTCGTTTCACCTCTTCGCTAAGGTGCACCCATCTTTGCTCGGCGCTCACCTCGTATCTACGTCATTTCTACAAGTCGATGGTACGAGTTGGTCGCAACTTGGGGGTAAAGACTTTTACTCCATATCTCCCGATTGCTTTGAAAGGCGTTTTAAACTGCCTTATCCTTGGTCAAGTGATGTGAAAGGGAGGGTTCCTTTGCATTATTCGACTAAAGCCTTTTTTGTTTTCATCTGATTTTTTTCAAAAGGCGTGCGAGAGTATTTTTCAAGAAAAGCCTTTAAAATGACTTTGAAGAGCTCTAAGTCCGTTAAAAACAACAAGAAGAGAAGCTCCTACATCAGCTCCAATCGCCATCCAAAGGGAGGCCGTTCCAAAAAGAGTCAATGTAAAAAAAATGGCTTTAATGGCTAAAGAGAATATAACATTTTGCTTGACAATCGAAATCACACGTCTTGAATGGTGTATAAGAAAAGCAATTTTTGTTAAATCATCAGACATAAGAGCAACATCGGCAGTCTCTAAAGCCACATCGCTCCCTATTGTTCCCATGGCAATTCCAAAATGGGCGGCCGCCATTGCTGGAGCATCATTTACCCCATCTCCAACCATAGCAATAAAATTTCCCCCTTTTTTTAATTTCTCTATCTCTTCCATTTTATCTTCAGGTAAAAGCTCTGCCAAATAATGATCGACTTGAGCAAGTTTAGCAATCGAACTTGCTGCTTGCTTGTTATCCCCTGTTAGCATGACGATTTTCTCAACCCCAGCCTTTCTGATTTCATCGAGAGTTAATTGGATATGATCACGTACTTGATCGGCAACACTTATAAGTCCACAAATATGTTTCTTATTCCCAATTGCAATCAAAGAATGCCCTGCATCTTCTAATTTAAGTGCCATTTGATGAATCTTTTCGGTTTCCTGTTTCATTTCATGCATAAACCGGTGACTGCCAATCCAATAATGCTCCCCTTCAAAAACTCCTATAGCCCCTTTTCCTTTAATAGATTGAAATACTTCTGCCCTTTTTATCAAAATATTTTTTTCTTGAGCTTTTTTGATCAAAGCACGAGCCAAAGGATGCTTACTTCCAGCTTCTAAAACAGCTGCTATCATTAAAAGCTCTTTTTCACTCTTTTCACTTAAAGGAATGATCTGCTTAACTTCGGGATCGCCATAGGTAAGAGTCCCTGTTTTATCCACCGCTAAAATTTTTAGCTTATGAGCTGCCTCCAAATAGACACCTCCTTTTACCAAAACCCCATGCCTCGCTGAACAAATCAGTCCTGAAACAATTGTAACAGGTGTAGAAATGACAAGAGCACAAGGACAAGCAATGACCAAAACAACAAGAGCACGATAAAACCAACTCTGATAACCACCTTCTAAAAAAAGAGGGCATACAACAGCAATAAAAAGGGCTAAAGCAATCATAATTGGTGTATAAACACGAGCAAATTTTTCAACCCATTTTTCTGCTTTGGCTTTTTTTGCTTGAGCTTTTTTAACGAGATGAACAATATGGCTAAGCATTGTATCTCCCCCTTTTTTTAAAACAATGCATTCGATAGCTGCCTCTTCATTGATTGTACCAGCATAAATCTCATCACCTACTTTTTTTTCAACTGGAATAGATTCACCAGTAATGGGAGCTTGATTAACCGATGTTGCTCCCTTTGTAATTCTTCCGTCTAAAGGAATTCTTTCTCCCGGACGAATAAGGATCCAATCTCCTTCTTGTACCCTCTCAACTAAAACTCTCTTTTCTTGGCCATTTTCAATCAAAGAGGCTTCCATAGGCGAAAGGTCCATCAAAGATTTCACAGCTTTCCTTGCTTTTTGAACACTCCAACTTTCCAAAAATAGGGCAATAGAAAAAAGAAAAGCAACCGTTGCTCCTTCAAACCATTTTCCAATGAGAATTGATCCAAAAATGGCAACACTCATTAAAAAGTTCATATCAAAGCGCAGATGTTTAATGGAAAAAAGAACTTTTGAAAAAAAAGAAGAAAACCCAAAGATGATGGAAAGAAAATAAAATAAGATCGAAATCAAAGGAAGAGAAGAGGCTTTTTTAGCTCCTTCCGTTAAAATCATTAAGAGGCCCCCTCCTTGAAATAAGGAAAAGATGCATCCAATTAAGAGAAAAACTCCGCTAAAAAAAGGTTTAATAAAAAGAAAAACCCGCTCTAAAGTCTTTTTTTTCTCCTTTTTTTTTGCTCTTTCTTCCCAAAGACTTGCTTTTAGCCCCGTTTCATTAATGAGAGAAATGATTTTCCAAACACTGATTTCCCTTTGATTAAAATCAATTGTGACTTTGCTATTTAACAAATCAAACTCAAGATTTTTGATACTTGTATGAGATTTAAACACTTTTTTTAAGAGCTGTATTTCTACGATGCAATCGAGGCCACAAACATAAAAATCTGATCTTTTATCCATAAACTTCAAAC
Source organism: Simkania sp. (assembly GCA_028281425.1). GTDB lineage: Bacteria > Chlamydiota > Chlamydiia > Chlamydiales > Simkaniaceae > JANQJX01. Next base: position 1,485 of record JANQJX010000034.1, on the reverse strand, counting down.
GATTTCCTTTTCTATCTATTTTTTTATCAATAGGCTTCCTTTTCTTTTTTTGAAAGGCACCTTTACTTTCTCACTTCAGCGACTCCTTTTATGAGATGCGACCTATTTAGCCTCCATTTCTCGGCTTCTCGAAAAATGATCGTAACTCTCTTTTCGAAAGAGTGAGTGTAAAAATGCAGGTTAGCTGTATTGTCCCAATTCATAAAGGTGTGATAAAGAGAAAAATAGGACGCATTCCGAGGTAAGATCTGAGTTGTAAAATTTGACAATTAATTTTAAATCACAAGATAATTGTTTGCCTATGATTTAATAACTCACCTTACACAAAACGAGAAGCAATCGCACTAAATCTTTTGGATCTTAATGAAAGTAGAAATATTCGTAACATTTCACTCCACATTGCTCCGTTTTTTTGCCTTCATTGATTTTTCAAAATCCCTCAATGTGCTGACCTCTCGTTTGTTCAAAGCAATGATGCAGAGGTCTCAACCTAGGGAACTTCAGAATAATATGAACATAGCATAGCATCCTGGAAAAATTCCCAGAAAGAAAAGGACAAAATACCCCTTCAGGTATGGAAAGATTTTTGAAATCAAAGGCTAAATCATTTTCCTTTTAAAAGGTTTTTAAGTGAAATAAGATGTCTTGGAAAAATACTTTATTAAAACAATTAAGTCGCACTTTTAAAAATCAAAAAAATCTTATTCAAGAAAGAAAAAAAATGCGCCTTTTAATCGTTTCTACAACAGGCCTTGGTGATAACCTCTGGGCAACTCCTGCAGTAAGAGCTATTAAAAAAACATTTCCAAACTCTTATCTCGCCCTTTTAACAAGTCCTATTGGATATGAAATTTTTACATCTAATCCTTATATCGATGAACTTTTTGTCATTGGTAGATCCCCTATTTTTTCTTCTATTAAACTTTTTTCTAAACTTAAAAGCCGTCATTTAGAAATTGCCCTTATTTTCCATTCCTCACAACGCTTGACCCTACCTTTTATCTCTGTTTGTGGCCCTAAAGAAATCATAGGAAATCGAGGAATGAATAAAGGATTAGATGATTTTTTAACCAATGCCATCGAGAAAAAACCCATCCATGAAATTGAAAGACGTCTTGAGATCAGCGAAAAAATTGGAGCTATAAGAGATGGAACCCATTTAGAATTCTTCTTAAATGAAGAAGAAAAACATTTTGCGAATCATCTTTTAAAAAGAGATCCTTTTAATGTCGGCATTCATCCTGGATCAAAAGACCTCTTTAAAAGATGGCGTCCAAGCCATTTCATCTCTCTTGGAAAGTATCTTCAAAAACATTATCAGGCTAAAATTTATGTCACAGGAGGAAAAGAAGAAAAAGCTTTAGCCAAACAAGTCTCTGATGCGATTCCTAAAGCAACCAACATCGCAGGAAAGTTTAATGTACGTCAGCTTGCTGCTCTCATCGGAAATTTTAAACTCTTTTTAACCAATGATACAGGTCCCAT
>JANQJX010000025.1 GCA_028281425.1 Simkania sp. | reverse complement strand
AGGTCTTTATCAGTTTAATTGAATCGTCTTCTTCATTTGAATTGTTTACTACATTTGAATTGTTTACTACATCTAAACTTATTGTTGCCATTTTTTTCTTCCTCCTAAGGTTTTTTAAAATAAAATGACGTTCTATAATATTAAATTCTTCTGATAAATTCAATTAGTAAAGTTTTTTAAAGAATGTTATCTTTTTTTTAATCTTTGTTTCTTTAGAAAGCTATAAACACCAAGATCACTTGATCTCAAAATTTTTAATTCAATACTTAATTAATTTGTATTATAAATTATTGTATTTACAGAAATAATGATACACTAACGTTTTTTAAGATTTCAGCAAACAGCTTGTATCTCTTTTAAAAAAAGAGGTGGCGTAAAATGTGGGTGAAGCACATGAAATGGAGATTTTTTAACAAAAAAAGGTGTGTCGACTTAAATGCGTGATGCTAAAAGTCCCAATAGCTTAAGCAATATTTTCAAGAGCAGAATCTAGATCGTCGGTTAAAATCTCTAGCTCACGGATAAAACTTTTTGTCGATTCGGGATGAATGATATATTCGAGCAATATAGAAGACAGATCAGAATCCCTTGGATTTTGTGTTGAAAAGGATTTGACCGCTTTTAAAAAATTTAATTGCTTGTTTTGTTTTGTTGCAATTGTTTGTACAAAAATATTTTGAATAAGCTCCCCAATTTCTTTAATTTCTTCTTCTTGGCATTTGCAAATGTCATTTGAAGCATTGTAGAGTTTATCGACGGTTTCTACCATATAAAGAAGAAAAGACTCTTGATTTGAAAGTGCACCATCAAGAGACAGCGAATAAACTGAGTCAGTAAATTTTTTTAGTTCTTTTTTAAAGTTAACACAAATCGATTTTGTTTCTTTTTCCATATTTTGAAAACCTAAATTTAAAATAAAATTATTTTCCTTCTCGTCCAAATAGAAGTCACAAATAAAAAGAGGTCCTGCATAGATTCTTCTCTTTAAAATTGTATCCCTGCTAATAGCATGCTTATTGTTTCTTGCAGATTATATCCTGCTTTCCCCAATAAATTCCTAGCTTAAATGTTGCTCAGAGCATGTTTTCTTCGTTTTTCAGGGACGACTATTTCACATGCCCTCTCTTTCGAAAAACCATGCTTGAGTGTTTTTCGAAAAGCCAAGAAATTCCCGAATGGATAAGTTTGCAGCTTAACCTAAAAGAATTGATTGGATGTGTGAGCGAAACAAAAGCATGTGAATTTTTTAGAGGTGGCATAAAATGCGAGCTAGTTTTCTTCGAGCCGTATCATGGCATGAAGGCATAAAAGATCCTCTTCAACAAGATCCCGGAGAGAACAGAAAGCGAGTTTGATTCGAAATTTTGGATGAACAAAGAAAAAACCGTTGATGGGGCTACCTTGATTTATATGGCGCGATTAGAGAACAGGCCCATTTTTGTGAAAAAAAGGGCCCAGGGGATCAACATATACTTGTGTATTTCCACTCGATGAAAGACATTGAAGTTTGCGTCAAAAGCAAGCTATTGATACAATCTTTTCTGGAGCTTTGAAGCTTTTGAAAGTCCATCTTCTACCCATTGATTAACAAAAATGGCATCTTTCTCAATAAGAAAGATTCTGCCGTTAAACGGGAAGTTCCCCTCGCCATGTTTATAGAGTTTTACTGAGGCATACTGGCCAATCCTTCCATTGTATTTTCCTTTAAAAGTGTCCATCCAAATATCTACAACTTTATCCTTGTTTGCATATTCTATGACTTTTTTATCCTTCTTGATTGGGATACCTACGAAAACATACTCTGAAAGTTCTTTAGAAAGCCCTTGCAAAGGAAACGTTGTGCAGAAAACATTTTCAAAAATCTTTTTTACTTGATCGCCTCTTTCTTTCCAATTTTCCCAGGTCTTTATCAGTTTAATTGAATCGTCTTCTTCATTTGAATTGTTTACTACATTTGAATTGTTTACTACATCTAAACTTATTGTTGCCATTTTTTTCT
>JANQJX010000234.1 GCA_028281425.1 Simkania sp. | reverse complement strand
CCTTGGACCTCCTTCTCGATTCAGGCCCTCAGGCGCGCTCAGTTCAAGTAAATCTTGCTCCCTTTACTCTTGTCGGTGCAACAATCCGTACAGGCCTTTTGAGCTCCCCTCTTCGCTCTCGTTTTTCTCTTATAGCCAGGCTTGATTATTATACAGCTGAACTTATTACCACCATTTTAAAACGCTCTGCAACGATCTTAGACCTTCCTATCAACCACGAATCGATCATGGAAATTGCTCTTCGTTCAAGAGGAACTCCACGTATCGCTAATAATTTGCTTCGCTGGGTGCGCGATTATGCACAAATGCGCACTGACAATAAACTCGATAAAGTCGCAACAAGAACAGCTCTTGAAATGCTTGATATCGATTTTAAAGGCCTTGATGAAATGGATAAACGAATTCTACTTCATATCATCGATCATCATAGAGGAGGCCCTGTGGGCATCAATACAATCTCTGCTGCTTTAGGAGAAGAATCTTTGACATTAGAAGAGGTCAATGAACCCTTTTTGATCATGCAAGGTTTTCTAAAACGGACAAGCCGAGGAAGAGAAGCCACAGAACTTGCATTTAAACATTTTGGTCGTATTCCTCAAATCAAAGATGGAGTCAATCGATGAAAATGAAACCTTTTTTACTGCTTTTTATCTTGAGTTTCATTTGTTTTTTCAACTTAAAAAGTCTAGAGCCACAAGTCACTTTTGTATCGGCAGATACCGAAAAACCAGCAACGATCAAAGTCTTGCTTCATCAAATGTCTTCAGGTCTTTTACTTGAAGTCAAGGGTCCTTTTAAAGTGATCAACCCAGAAAATGGAAAAAAAGTCAGCTCTGGAAGAAGAGGAAAACGCTTTTACCTTTACCCTCATAAAGAAGGCATTAAATGGGGGGAAGATTTTTTAGGAATCTTCCAACTTCAAATTCTCCCTACAAGCCCTAAAACCACCTTTTTACTCAACGGGATTCAATACCAAGGAGCCATTGAAATCTATCATTTAGAAAACCATTTAATGATTATCAATGAAGTGAATATCGAAAGTTTTTTAAAAAGCATCCTCAGTGATCAATATCAAGAAGCCTATCCAAATAATGTCACCGACTCGATTGCTATTGTAGCTCGCACTGATGCTTACTACCGCTCTCTTACTAGCTCTCATGCTTTTTGGCATGTCAAAGCCTCTGAATGTGGATACAAAGGGATGGGCCTTACCTTGCAAAACCTTCCTATTGAAAAAGCGATTGAAAATACCCGTTATCTCATCATGACCTTTCAAGGTCGGCCTTTTCCAGCCGCTTGGACTGAAAACTGTGCAGGCAAAACGGCTTCTTACCAATCTATTTTTAGAAAAAATATTCAAACTCCAGCCGGAGTGAATGCCGTTTTTGCAGCAAAAAAACGGAAGCAAAGCCGCTGGAATTTTAGCATGGAAGTTCAAGAACTTGCCAAAGCTGTTAAAATCAACCGCATTACAGCCATCGATCTTTTCGTCGACCACTTTTCCAATAAGGTTTATGCAATCCGTATGCATGATGGAATGCATACGGAAGATATCGATTTTACCTCCTTGCAAAACAAATTGGGTAAAAACCGTCTTCTTAGCAATGATTTTAGTGTAAGCATTAAAGGGAATAAAGCCACTTTCGAAGGCTATGGCAAAGGGAAAGGGACCGGTCTTTGTTTATATAGTGCTTTGCAAATGAGTGATCGAGGAGATGATGCGCCTAAAATTTTAAAAGCTTTTTTCCCTTCCATAAAACTTAAAAAGATGCGTTCTTATCCTACTGAAATGATAAAAGAAAATATTTTGAATAAAATGAAAGCAAAAAAAAGAGGCAAGAAAAAAGCCCGCATTCTTCACTAGGAAAAGACTATGTCACACCCTTTAATCTCTAAAAAACGCTCAAAAGCCATTACGTCAGCTCTTTTTTTAATTGGCCTTGCCATTCTCATCTTTTTAGATCGTTATTGGCCTGGGATTATGGTTGTCATTGGTTTGCCTCTTGCTCTTAAGCAACTTTTCGACGGTCGATTTCAAGATATGGTCCTCACCCTTTGTGTTTTTATTGGTTTTTTTATTGTTGCCCAATTCAATATTTCGTGGAAAATCCTCATCCCTATTTTTTTTACCATGGCAGCCATCTACATTCTTTGTCGAGAATGGGTAGAAGACAAAGTCCTTTCTGAAGAAGAAAAAGAAGAAGACTTAAACAAGGAAATTGAAGAAAATCACAATAAAGCCCCCTAAATTTTTTATTTTTTAGCAAAAGGTTAAATTTTTTTATGGTTCTTACTTCCTCTAAAATGGTTCCATTAGGAACAAGCGCCCCAGAATTTTCTCTTCTTGATGTGATTTCTCAAAGAAAAATAACATTGGAAGAGATCAGCCTTAATAAAAAGGGAGTTGTTGTGATGTTTCTTTGCAATCACTGTCCTTATGTTAAGCATATACAAAAAGCTCTTATCAAATTCACCTATGCTTACTTAAAAAAAGGCATTGGTTTTGTTGCCATAAATTCCAATGATGTGGTGAATTATCCAGATGACCACCCAAATTGCATGCGTGAAATTGCTATTCAATGGAAATATCCTTTTCCTTATCTCTATGATGAAACGCAAGAAATCGCAAAGATCTATCAAGCAACATGCACGCCTGATTTTTTTGTTTTTAATGACAAATATCAATTGGTATACCGAGGGAAATTTGACCTATCAAGTCCGGGGAATGGCTTCCCTGTCACAGGAGAAATCCTTGCCTATGCCTTAAACTGTGTTTTAGCAAACAAAATGATTGATAAAAAACAATGTCCAAGCATGGGCTGTAATATCAAATGGAAATCATCTTAACCCAAGTTTATCATGAGTTCTAGAAAAATGGGACATTCTGTTTCCCGATTGTTCCAAGAAATTCCTGAGGATAAAAGATCTATAAATCTTTCTTTCGAAAATTTCTTAACGTTTCAAAAAAATAAATCGTGTGCTCCTTTTTCCAGAAGGTCGGGAAACAGAGGTTCAATTCTTTGAAAAAAGAGTTGGGATTCACTCTATCCAAGAAGTCTATCATTGTAGAACCCTGGATTGCCCTGATTCTGTTTTGCATAAAGCTTTGGCCTTAAATGATAAAGTCATATACAATTTTTCCCTTATCCTAAAGCCTAAATTAAGAGTATCGCAATGTTAGATAGTGATATCATAAACTTTATCAACAAACTGTATAAGGAAGATGAAGATAAATTTACACTCGGTAAAGATATCTTTTTTGACGAAAGCAAAAAATCACTGATTCGGTTTTCCAATCAAATAACAGCGCTTTCTTTTTTCACTAAACCCCAATACGCAAAATTAACCCAACTTATCAATGAAAAAGATTTCATAAGTAACATCAATCCCTATGATCTGATTGGTTTAGAGCAAGATGTTGGTTTTATCAGAGAGATCAGCAAAAGCAAGATCTTTGATATGACGGTAAATTTTGCTATAGAAAAAGGATTGGTTTCTAGTCGTAATTTCTTTATCGGTTTTTTGCGAGATATGTGGTTTTCTGCTTTTCACACAAGTGATACTTCTACTAAAGTGTACACTGGATTTGGTCATGTATTTGTAGGAGAAGATAGTGGTAGCACGATCGGAGGAGCGCATAATTGGATTCGCTTACAAATTTTAATAGGGTACGAAATGGCGACTTTCGACAAGATAAGATATGACGAAAATAAGCCTCTTTTAGTTGATTTACACCTAAAGGGATCAAACAACTATGAAGAATATCATAAAACTGATGGTTTCTTGATTGGAATAAGCCCTTGTTTTGATATCTGTTTTAGATCACTTATATGGTTGGCTACGAGAACAAGTGGCGTGCATACCATTCAGTTAAATGAGATAGAATATCGTGTGCAATTCTGGGCAGTCCATAATGATATCCGCTTTAGAACATCCTACATGCTTTCTTAGCTAAACGGTTTTTTTTGACCTCTGAGTCAGAAGCAGAGCTGGTTTAAGAAAAACCTGGATATTCCCTTAAAGGATGAAATTTGTGAAATAATCAAGATGCATCGCTTCTCTCACTTCAAAAAGAGTTTTTTGAGCAATTTCATTAGCTGCTTTCGTCCCCTTTTTGAGAAGTTCTATCACATATCCTCTCTCTTTTTCAATTTCAAACCGTTTTTTTTGAATAGGCTTTAAAAAAGTTAAGAGGACCTCAAGAAGATAATTTTTAAGCATTGCATCGCCAAGTCCACCCCTTTGATAATGCGCTTTTAAATCTGCAATTTTTTCTTTCTCTTCTCCAAATGCATCGAGATAGGAAAAAACAGGATTGCCTTCTACTTTTCCTGGATCTTCAATACGTAAATGATTGGAATCGGTATACATTTTTTTGACTTTTTTTCTGATAACATCGACAGAATCTGAGAGAAAAATCGCATTGTTTAATGATTTTCCCATTTTAAAGTGACCGTCAATTCCAGGTAATCGTCCCATTTTAGGGATCAGCGCTTTAGCCTCAACAAGAATGTTTTTTTTATAAGTCCGATTAAAAGTGCGCACAATTTCATTTGTCTGTTCAATCATGGGTTTTTGGTCTTCTCCTACAGGCACAAGGTCTGCTTTAAATGCAGTGATATCAGCCGCTTGTGAAATAGGATAAATAAAAAACCCAGCTGGAACGCTTTCTTTAAATCCTTTTTGTGTAATTTCTTGCTTGACAGTCGGATTGTGTTTGAGTCGATTCCAAGTCACGAGATTAAGATAGTAAAGGGTCAACTCAAAAAGGGCTGGAACATATGATTGAATAAAAATCGTTGTTTCTTCGGGATCAATTCCAACCGATAAATAATCGATGGCAAGTTGAAGAATATTTTCTCGAACTTTAAAAGGTTCTTTAGCATGATCGGTCATCGCTTGAGCATCGGCAATCATGATGTATTGCACACATTTTTCCTGAAGCTCAACGCGGGATCTAAGAGAACCCACAAAGTGTCCTAAATGTAGAGGTCCAGTAGGACGATCTCCTGTTAATATAATCTCCTTTTTTTTCATATTTCATAAATTATCAAAAATAAGAGTTAAAACCTATTGAAAAGTTTTCCATATTAATTTTACATTGCTAACATGCATGAAAATGAACCCAAACAAATCGGAAAATACACCCTTCTACGTCTGATTGGAAAAGGAGGAATGGGAGAGATCTTTTTAGCAAAAGACCCTACCTTTGAGCGCACCGTCGCTCTAAAGAGAATTCTAACAAAGTTAATCCCCTATCCCTCTATTAAACGCCGCTTTTTAAGCGAAGCTAAAATTGCAGCACAATTGACACACCCTTCAATCCTTCCCGTTTATTCCCTTCATATTGAGGAAAACCAAATTTACTATACAATGCCCTATGTCGAAGGAGAAACCTTAAAAGAAATCCTTAAAAGCACTCGTATGAAAGAAAAGTTAGGAGAACCTCTACATACCCTTGGAAGTACAATTCCTTCTCTTATTCGCATTTTTTTAAATGTTTGTCAAGCAATGCATTACGCCCACACAAAAGGATTTTTACATCGCGATTTAAAACCAGAAAACATCATGGTCGGAAAATTTGGGGAAGTCATGATCTTGGATTGGGGAATTGCCCATCCTATTGGAAAACCTGAAGAAAACCCCATTTCAAATGAGATAAATACTCCTTATGATTTAACAAAACCTGGAAAAGTCGTTGGAACAGTCAGTTATATGGCCCCTGAAAGAGGAATGGGAAAAGAAGCTTCGATCCAAACCGATATTTATTCTCTTGGAGTGATCTTATACCAACTACTCACCCTCCGTCTTCCTTTTATACGCCCTTCCCTTCGCGATTTCCGAAAGCTGCTAAAGTATGAGCGGTGGGTCGAACCCCAAGAAATTGCCCCTCATCGCGATATCTCTATGCAGCTTTCCCACATTACAAAGCAATGTCTCGAAGAAGATCCAAACAAACGTTATCAGTCGGTGTTTGAAATAATCGAGCAACTCGAAAATTATATCGAAGGATGCCCGGAATGGATTCCAAGTGCCTCTTTGGAAATCAATTCTCCAAAAGATTGGGAGTTTCAAGAAAATGTCATGCTTTCAAAACATATGGCAATTTCTAGGATCTCAAATGTTTTAGAATGGGTTATGCTGATGATCTCAAAAAATTCTTTTTCAGGGAATATGAGAATCGAAGCAAAATTAGAAATTACAAAAGAATGTTTTGGAATTGGTTTTTTAATCTGTATTCCTGAACCAAGTGAAAGAAAGGGGTTAGAAGATGGCTATTGCCTTTGGATGGGAACTCGAAAAAATCCCTCTTGTACCCTTTTTCGCTCAAATGTTGAAGTCATTCATGTTCCAGATATTTATCTTGAAAGCAATCAGAAATATCTCATTGCGATTGAGAAAATTGATAACCATTTTCATCTTTTGATCAATGGACAGGCCATTTTGAGTTATGCCAGCCATATCCCCTTAGTTGGAGGACACTTGGGAATGCTGCTACGTGATACCCATTTTAAGCTTGAAAAACTCGATATTCTTCTCGGATCACAAAATGTCATGGTCAATTGTCTTTCTGTTCCCGATGCTTTTTTAATGAGTAAAGATTATGCCAAAGCCCTTGGGGAATATAGGCGTATTGCTCATTCTTTTAAAGGACGTGCTGAAGGTCGAGAAGCTCTTTTTCGAGCAGGGATTACAATTTTAAAGCAGGCAAAAATCAAAAATAATCCCTCTCTATACACTGATGCTCTCAGCGAATTTGAAAAACTGCATAATACTCCAGGAGCCCCCTTAGAATACCTTGGAAAATCGCTTGTCTATCGCTCTGAAAAAGTCTTAGAAGAAGAGATCAAATGTTTAGAGCTCGCGATTCGTAAATATCCTAAACATCCCTTGATTTCGGTGATTGAAGAACATATTGGATTTCGTTTGCACGAAACGGCTCGTTTAGATCGAAAAGGGGGATACTCTTTCCTTTTGCTTGCTCTTTGTCATGTTCCTAAATTACTCTCCTCCAAAGAAACTCAAATGCTTATCAATCATTTAACTACCGACTGGGAAAAACTCTACTTTATCGAATCCCCCCCCCATTTTTCTAGTGATTCTTTTTTCTATAAACACCTCGCAAGTGAAATTGCCTTTTGGCTTGCAAAACCCATTGTTCTCTATGAACTCTTACAAAAAATAGAAAGAACCGCTAAAGAGCATGCGATGTTTATTGGAAATATTTTCTTTGCTCTCCTGGAAATGGGATATCATCAATTAATTCAATATATTTTGCAAAAACAACTCAAAGAAGGAAATCCCGAATTTTTGCTTCTTAAAAATTCCTTTGAAATTATTATTGAAACAAAACAAAACTCTTTGCTCGACTCCCTCGATCTTTTTTTTCGTATTTCACCTCAAAAAATCTCTATAAGAGAAGCTCGAATTCTAAAATATCTCTTTGAAAAAAGCCTTTTTTCAAATCAACTAGAAAGAATCCCTTTTTATTTTGATCAACTCAAGACTTTTGAACAAGTAGCTATTGATTTTAAACCTCTTGAAATTTGGACACTGCTACGCTTAAAAGAAAACGATAAAGCAGAAAAACTTTTTTCAAACGAATCCATTGATCCTACATCTGAATATTTTTTCCTCTATATCTGCTTTCTTGCTCAAAGTAAAGGAGAGAAAAAAGCCCTCGATTTTTTCGATCCCCTTCTCGATATCAAATATCCTCGGATTACAACTCTTCTTAGTTATTACTTAAAAGGAGAAATTCAATTGACATCTTCTTGGATGAAAAATGCTTTTTGGTTTGAAAAAGTTGCATTATTTCGTCAACTCAGTCTCTACTACTTTTGTATCGGGAAAAAAGGAAAATCAGATAAATTTTATCAAATGATTGAAAAAGAGAAAAAAGAGATTCAAATTCCCCTTAATTTCATCTAATGGGTTGGATAACTTGATGTATTCAACAAGTTTTCAATAGCTTAATTCACAACTTTCCCCTTTTACAAATTTTAAAAGACACCCATATATAGACTCATAGAAGTTATTTGAAGATGTCCGTGCTTGCCCTACTTTCATAGATAAAGCTGAAGTCACTTTATCCAAATCTCTATAATTTTTAATCCCATTGAATCATTGATTTGCAACGGAATTGATATATTTCTCAATTGGGTATTAGAATGTGGACAGTAGAAGCCCCTTTAACCTTTATTAACACATCTCTTGATCACATCAATAAAGGTCTCCAAGATGAGGGAAATGGAT
>JANQJX010000206.1 GCA_028281425.1 Simkania sp. | reverse complement strand
CACCTAAAAAGAAAAAACGGGTGATATGAAAGGCAGAAAAAATCAAAGCTAAATTTAGGAGATTGAAATATTGGTAATAATAAGTAGAAAAAGCAGAAGCCAGAAGAGAAAGGAGAGCAAAAAGCCAAAATAAGAAGAGGGCAAGAGAAGAACGGTTAAAGGAGAATGAATAAGAACGTGTCCATTTAAGATAAAAAATAAAAAAAATTAATAAAAGGATGATAATTTCAGAAAAATATAGGTGAATATAGTTTTCAAAGAAGGGGGAAAGGATCACTTCAAAAGGAACTTGAGCTTTAAATCGATGGAGCATAGAGCGAGAAAAGGGGCGAAATAGGTAAAAAGGTGTTTTTTCAAAAGGGAAGCTAAAAAAAAGAAGGCCTAAAAGAAGGATTGCATAAAATTTTGGCTTTAGAAGGGAAGACATTTCAAGATCTCCCTTTGATTTCACGCCATTTTTTAATCATTTGGGCCACTAAAGGAGCTGCTTCTTTTCCATAATCACCAAAACGAAGGTAGATCACAATCGCAAGTTCTGCTTCTGCTTTCATTGGATCAAATAGATTTTTTGGGTCTTCTTTAAAGCTAAGGGCTCCAAACCAAATATCTTTGCAAAGCAGAGGGGGCATTTCTCGATCGAGCATGGGGCGATACACAAATTCTGCTGTTGCTGTTTTGCCGATAAATTGATTTTTGAGTTGCCTATATTCACGCATCATTTTAGGCTTTTGAGCAAGCAGGCAAATCTTTTTGGGATTTGCTGCCCCCTCTTCTCCCCAAACAACGTGATACATCCCTTCGAAGAGTTTGGCTTGAATTTCTTTTGGGAGAGGAATTTGATCTCTTATAGTGGTTTTAAAAGAATGGGATTTAGATTTTTCCCAAATTTTTTGAGTTTCTATAAAGAAAGGGAAATCGATACCAATAGAATTTAGGTGTTCTCGATAAGAAAAAAAAGGGGAGTTAAAAAGGTGAGAAGGATCTTTGAAAAGAGAGACTCCTTCACAAAAGGCGCAAAGCTTTGGTTTTAACACATGCCCTCCATTAGCAATAGCAGAGAACATGATAGCTACTTGAAGAGGAGTGACAACAAGAGAATGTTGACCAATTGCGAAAGAATAAAGAGCTGTTTGGTTGTCTCGAATATCGTCAGGAACAAACCCACTAATTTCTCCAATGAGATCAATATTTGTTTTTTTCCCAAAACCTATTTTTAATGTTGTTTTATATAGAGAAGAAGGGCTTTTGATCACGTCACCTGCAAGAAGGGAAAAATAGAGATTGCTCGAGCGTGCGATTGCACGCACAAAATCAATTTTTCCGAGATTGGCATGACTCTTTGGGAGTCGCCCTCCTTTATAATGGCGCGTGATCTGCTTCCCATCAAGATGATAGCCAAGAACAATGCCTTGACGCGTTATGATGTGGGAATGTATCTCATCATAAATTGTAAGGGGATTGAGTCTTTTATAAGAGGGGATGGTTTCTTTTTGTTTAAAATAGCTTTCCTTTAGCGCTTCATAACCGGTTACGATTTTGAATAAAGAGCCAAGAGTCGTAGATTGTTGAAACCCATAAGATTTACAAAATCCATACCCATATTTGGGATAAAAAAAAGTGGCAAGGTCTTGAAAAGTTTGGTTTTTATAAGGACGTCTTAATTGGAAATAATGACCCCAAAGAGGGATTTTTAATTCGGAAAAAGAGCGTAATGTTTTTAAATAGGCAAGCGCATGAGGAAGGGGAAGTTTATTTAATCGTTTTTGCAATTTTTGCAAATGTTGATAGACAAAAGAATTGGTTTGTTTAATATTTTGATATTTTAACATCAAATGATAGGAAAATGCATGGAGAGAGGGGTCTTTATTCATCGAACCAAAAAGAAAAGTAGATAAAAAAGCCCATCGATGTTTTTCCCAGAAGGCCTCAAAAAGATAGCTTTTAGCCTCTTTTAGATAGTCGGTATAAGGGTGTTGATAGGTTTTTTTAAGAGTCTCTTTTTTCCGTTTTTCATTGAGAAAAGCTTTGAAATTTTCTTGTCTCCATAAAGGAAAAATGTGCAAGGAATAGAGTTTTCTAATAGATTGTTTCACATGGTCTTCAATGATTGCAAAAGCTTGATTTTGGCTGCGATAAAAAGCAAGCGAATCAAAGCCGATCAGCTCCAATAAAGAAGGGGGAAACACAGTATCATTAAGAGCAAGTCGAAGCAAATCTAAAAATAAGAGCTTATCGCTAGAGTGTTTAATGGGATCCAAGTAGGGATCCAAGCTTTCTTTTATTGAAATGAGGTTAGGGGGTTTTGAGATCCCCTGCCCTTTTTTTGAATAAAAGATTTCTATTAAGTCTTTTATGGAATCGATTTGAGATAAAGATTTAAGATTTTTAACCTTTTCAAGAATAGAAGAAGCCTCTTGAATTGATGAAATATTTTTTAGTGTTTGACGCACTTGACTTTGTCTTGAGAGAATAGAGTCAAGGTAAAAGTCCCAGTTTAAAAATAACTCTTTCTCATAGCATTTTTTAGAATGAGATGATAAAACCTCTTTAGAAAGAGGAGTTTTTCCATCCCAAATCCCAGCAATGTAAGAAGGGGCTTCTAGCCATTTAGAGATAGGATTGGTTTTTTTAAAGGCAAAATCATTAGGATCAAATCTAGGATAAGAAGCAAGGGCAAGAATCTCTCCTGTTTGTGGGACCATTGCTACAATTGCTCCTCCTAAAATCCAAGGGGGGTGAATTTGCTTGTGATTTTTTCCAGCAAAAGGAAAATGGTCTCGACGGATACTTTCATTTTCAATTAAAAGGGACTCAGCATATGCTTGTAATTCGGATGAGAGTGTTAAGATCAAACGATTTCCCGGAATTGCCTCTCTTTTTATCGGGAATTCCTGAATAAGACGTCCTTTAGCATCAGTTAAGATCTGCTTTTTTCCGTAGTAACCTCTAAGCTCTTGATCAAAAACAGCCTCGATTCCTGTTTTCCCAACTTGATCATGGATCGTATACATTTTTTCTTCTAACTCAGCTAAGCGATTTTGCACCTCATACACGGAATGAAAACCTTTAGGGAGAGGAACAATTTCTCCCTCCCCTCGTTTTTTTAAAAAACCTTTTAAAAGAGTGATTTTTTCAGCAAAAGAAAAGTATTCGTTTGAGTTAATTGCTCCCATATAACCGACAAGATTTCCTCCTGTTTTACCTTGAGGATAGACTCTTTGGGAGCTTTTGAGTGCTTGAAGTCCGATCCAATCTTTTTCAAGCATTTTAAGTCGATAGTAAACTTTTTCCGAAATATCTTTTTTGATCACAAAGGGAGTATTGGGGAAAATAGCAGCTTTTGCATAGATCGTATCTTCGATATCAATAGGATTTAATTGGAGTTGTTTGCCCAAAAATTTTGAAAGTGCTTCGATATAAGAGGCTCTTTTATATAAACGCTTTTTCTTTCCTTGTGGATCCTTTTTGAAACATATTCTTGGGATTTGACGGATAGGATCAAAGCAAACCGCTGCATGATATTGAATTTTATTGATTGCAAGAGGGATCCCAAAGCGGTCTCGGATTGTCCCTCTAGAAGAGGAGGTGATAAGGGTTTTTTTTTGGGGGCGTTCTGCTTGTTTGAGGTAGTGGTCGTGTTGAATAATAGAAAGGTACCAAATACGAATCAAAAGGAGGATGAAAATGATGAGAATCAGATGAAGAAGGTGATTTGCTTTTTGTGGGATATCGTGATTTTGCATGATATCTTAACTTTATCAAGAAAATGAATTTGTATCTATTGGGAGTGCTCAAAATCTGAATTTTTTGGTCTTTTTTTATTGCAAAAGAAGGCTTGCCTTGAACTGAAAAATTGTTCGGATCCCTTGAGATTTTTTTCGAAAATTGTGAAAGGTGCAAATTCACTAGACTCTTTGAGAGCAAAAGAAGATGCGGCTTATCTTAAGGCCTAAGGAGAAAAGATCCTTTAGACGATGATTCTCCAGCTCAAGGCAGGCCCAAAGAGGAGTGATGGTATTCTCACCCTGTTTAGGAAATTGAATCAAAGAGAATGCTTTGGCCTGAAATTTTTCGGAAGGAATTCCTCATTTTTTCAAAAATTCGATTTCGAGAAACAAAAATATGACGTTTTTAAACACTCAGGCCTCTCATCTGAAAATGGGGTAGTCAATTCTCTACCCTCTCAACTTTTGCTTTTTGACGCTTTTTGTAAAGAAACAAAGAGATATAACCAATAAAAGAAATAAAAAAGAATGAAAGTATAATAAGCATAAATGATTTTTCATTTTGAGCAAGGTTAAAACTCTCTTCAATAAAAGCTCCGAGA
>JANQJX010000192.1 GCA_028281425.1 Simkania sp. | reverse complement strand
ACGGTGAGAAAGACCCTGTCCACTTGCTTGTCAACTCCCCTCCCAAGATCTCGATATCGAAACTCGTCAACAACTTAAAGGGGGGCTTAAGTAGAAAGTTAAGGCTTGACTATGCAGAGTCTTTCTCTAAAATTTACTGGAAAAAAGTTCTATCGCATCACTCCCCCCAAATGGAAAACGGCGAAAAAAAAGAGAAAAAGCAGGTTTTCTCTTTTCCATTTTAAGTTTCCAATACCCATACGCCATTGTAAGCCCATAGAGATCTGTTAACAGGGCAATTGAAGAATGGTAAAAATTTTTCTCAATAATTTCATCTTCCAATTACAGTTTTTTAGGAACAAGGCAAGAGGAAGAAGATTTTTTTCCATGCATTTCTAAGAGTTTTTGTTTGCGCATCTCAAGCATGTCGATCTCTTCCTGATAGCGCCCAGCAATTTCGCGGCTTGCATCTGAATCAGCCCAAGCTTGCTTTGCATCTAGGAGATTATGAGGTTGAAATTGCAAACGGTCCCCATCATTTTGTCTTCTGGTTGCTTTTGCAAGTTCTTTATTGCGCAAATCAGTCAATCTTTCAATTGCCATTTCAATATTTTCAAGTTCTTCTTCCCAAAGTTCAGAAGGAAGCTCTTTCACAATTGCTCCAATGGGGCTTGAAAATAGAGCAAACAATACAATGAATATCCCAATCCCTTTTCTCATTTCTACTCCATTCATGAGTTAAAATTCCCTTTATGGGACTGCTCAAAACCTGAATTTTTTGGTTTTTTAACTTCCTTTTTTATCCCAAACTACTTTGAGCTAAATCACCTAATCTCAATTGATAATATCAACTTAGCTCAAAATAGATTCGCAAAAAAATAGAAAATTCCTCTCCAAAAAATCTAGCTTTCAATAGTTCCTTTATATAGCCCAGCAAAAAATCTTTCCATCATAAAATTTAAAAGGAAATAGGGGTAGATAGACTCTACTATATATAGTATGTTTAAATGTATATAGATACCACATATAGTATTTACGACATGTAGGAGGTCATGATGCAGCAATCCCCACATATCAACAATACACAAGATTTTTCAGAAATTGATAAAAAATCTACCCCTTCATCTTCAAAGATAGATCATCCTAACGCAGATCAATTACAGAATCAAAATATAAACTCTCAGACAGGTATAGATGCAGTTGAAACAATTCATGAGTATTTAAAACAGCGAGATTGGCGAGTCAATGCTAACGCTAATCAGGGATATTCTCTTGGAGGATTGATCCTTAACATCTCGGGTAAAATAACAGCAAACTATTGGCTCTCCCATTTATATTCAAAAGAAATAAGAAATGCACACCGTCAAGGAGATCTGCATATTCACGACATCGATATGCTAGCAGGCTATTGTGCTGGCTGGTCTTTACGCACACTTCTTATGGAAGGATTCAATGGAGTTCCTGGAAAAGTAGAGGCAAAGGCCCCGAAGTATTTTTCGAGCGCTATTGGACAAATCGTAAACTTCTTGGGAACACTGCAAAATGAGTGGGCAGGAGCGCAAGCTTTTAGCTCTTTCGATACCTATATGGCTCCCTATATAAGGAAAGAAGCATTGAGCTACAAAGTCGTGAAACAAAAAATGCAAGAGCTCATCTTTAACCTCAATGTTCCTTCAAGATGGGGAACACAAACTCCTTTTACTCATCTGACTTTTGACTGGGTCTGCCCTGAGGATTTCTCCCATTTAGCACGTTAGACTATCCTGACCACCTTTCTGCAGTTGTCTTCTGTCAAGGGTGCATTTGGAAATGCCGTTATTGCCACAATCCACATCTCCAGGCTTTTCTTAATCCTTCGCCAATTGATTGGAAGACCATTTTATGCTCACTAAAAAAACGGCAAGGGTGGCTTGATAGTGTTGTGTTTAGCGGGGGAGAGCCCACTATGCAAAAGACCCTTAGAGAAGCAATATCTGAGGTAAAAGGATTGGGATTTAAAGTAGGACTGCACACAGGAGGAAGCTTTCCTCAGCAATTAAAAATTGTACTTCCAATGCTTGATTGGGTGGGGATGGACTGGAAGGCCCCTTTAAGCAAATATCCCGATCTCACTCAAAAAATCAATCGTGGATCATCTGCTTTACAGTCCGCTAATTATGTTCTAGAAAGTGGCGTTGCAACAGAATTTCGATTGACCATTCATCCCTCTCTGATCAAAGAAGTGGACATTATAGAAGTTGCAGAAAAGGTAGCTGCAATGGGAGCGGGCCATTTTGTTTTGCAATATTTTCAGCAACGTGGATGCATAGATCGGGAACTCATTGCCAATGATCGTCCTTTTCGCATTTCTACGCAATTACAGATCAAGCTTCAAGGTTTGTTGAAACAGTTTACTATTCGCTAATCCAAGTTTGATTTTCCTAATCTCTATTTTCATGCTACCCCTGGAAAAAGAGATGTTAACGATTTTTTTGAAAAAACTTCAAAACTAGCAAAGCTTAAAGTAGCTAAAAAAAGAGGGAGAGATTATCCTTTTTGCTTATGAAACATCCTCTTTTACCTCTTTTTTTTATTCTCTTTCTTCACTTAAGTTGTTTTGGACTCACGCTTAAAGAAAAACTCTTAAAAGCAAAGCCAGGTACCTATGTTGTAACCAAGCAAAATAAAATTTACACCTTGATTACAATCCAAAGTATAGATTCCAACGAATTGATTTTAGAAGAAATCAGTATTCCAAGTCATCTAGTTTTCTTTGACGATTGGAAAAAATGGGTTGAAACAGGAGCAAAAAATTGTAGCTCTTGGATTCTCTACATGTTTGATCTCAAAGAAAATACAATTTCAGAATGTTACTCCTTAAGTCGAAAAACGCATCTTTCAACAGATCAAATCAATGCTTTCTTCACTCCCCTTATTTCACTTGAATTAGAAGAACTCTCAAAAGAAAAACGACTCAAAACAGCTCCAACACAACGCCCTGGAGAAGTCCACTGCAATGCCCTTTGGGGACCTCCTATGATATGGGAGGGGAAAAAAGTAAAAAACCCTCTATACCAGGTCTTTACAGGAAAGTGGCCACAGGGTCAAGGCAATCTTGGAGGAAAAAAAGTGATTCTCTATTTTGATCGTGTAAAAAAGGATTTTCCTTTTCCCTATTGGATCCAAGCCAAAGAAAAATCGATAAAGTTTAAAATTCATGCTATCGATGCAGGAAAAAATCTTTTTAGCAAAGAAAAAAATATCCCAAGACGTCCCCCCCAATTCATAGGAAGCATTGAAAAAAAAGCCAAAACATTTCAATTCCGTCTCAAGGCTCCTTTGTATTGTCGTCAACTGAAGCTTTATGCCATGGATGTGACTCAAAAAGGAAATTACCAAACCCACTTCATTCCCACTCAAATGCACCGAGCTCATGAGAATATTATTCTAGAGGCAGATCAAAAAACTCTTGAAGAAATTTTAAATCATGGACACCATTACCTTTGGTTTGTAAGTGATGAAATATTTGGATTAAATTGCCAGATGGAACATCCTTTTATTTTTTAACCCCTGAATGCTATTCCAATGAGTTTTTAAAATTCTTTGAGATCATTGATTTCAGAATTGGTATAAGACACTTGCTCAAAATAGAGATCAGCACTTCTTGCAACTTGAGAAGGAGATTCATTAGCATCAATATCACGTACGTGTTCTTGTCCACGCCGTTGAACTTCACAAATTAAATCGTCGAGTTTGTCATGAGCTTCTTTCGAAATAGCTCGTATTTGACGCATCAATGCATCAATGGTATCTAGCCAATCATAACAATCAATAACCGTTGGCGGCTCTTTTAGAATTTCTCCAAGCTGAAATAATAAGGAATGAAATTCTATTTGCTTTTTATCTTTCATTTGCATGTTTTTATTATGCTTTAACCCCATAATTGCTGTCTAATCTCCGCATAAGAAGTTCTTTTAAATCCCTAATATTCTTTCCCAGAATCTAAAAAATCTTATCTTTTCTCTCCCCTATTTCGCATACCACTTCTAAAAAAATCCATATGCTCTGCTTCTCTGGAACATCCCATAAATTCTCGAGAATAAATTCACAAACTTATTTATTCGAAAATTTATTGGCGTTTCCGAAAATAGTCTGTATCCCTTTTCAGAAGAGGTGATAGAGACAGGATAGGCAAAGTGAGAGGTTTTGAAAAATCAATCAACATAAGAAAACAAAGCTATTTTAATTGCTTCCCATTTTGCTTAAAGTGAGTTAAAAATCAAAAAATTCAGATTTTGAGCAGTCCCCTATGGGTTAGTTATGAACAATTTTTCAACTCTGAAAATCAAACAACACAAGACAGAAGGGTTAAGACTTAAATAAGAAGTTTAGAAACTATCTCTAAACCCTTAAATCCCCAGGAATTTATGTCTTATCTTATCATTTTTACAAAAAATTTACTTTACAATAAAACCCTCTTAAAGGCAATTTGCTACTCTCTTTAAACACCTGATTCATGAACAAGTTTTCCACAATAGTTGGAAGAATAACTTTAGATGTATTACAATTTTTGTTAAACTTATGCTGTTTTAAATCTTAAAACTTATCCATAACCTCTTAAACAAGTGTATGAAAAAGTATTCTCTTAGAAAATCGCATGCAATTTTTAGGCATATCACACACCTTTATAAACGAAAAAAGAAATATCTTTCAGATCATGATAAAAATATCATCCGTTCTAAATTAGAAAAACTTCAAAAACTTCTTATTTCCCATCATCAAGAAAACGCAAGTGATCAAGCCCAAAATATTGAAACATGGGCAAACATTCATCTCAAAAAAACCTTTTTTGATAAGGCACGTAGTTTTATCTTTCAGATCATCTTAGCTCTTATCATCGCAACTTTGATTCGTTCTATGTGGTTTGAGTTTTATGAAATCCCAACAGGTTCCATGCGACCTACACTTCAAGAAAAAGACCGTTTAATGGTTTCAAAAACAACATTTGGACTTAATATTCCTTTAAAAAAAGCCCACTTTTTCTTTGATCCTCATCTTGTCACTCGCTTAGGAATTGTTGTTTTTACAGGTCAAGATCTAGACATGCAAGATGTCAATACCCGTTATTTCTATCTTTTTCCCGGAAAAAAACAACTTGTCAAAAGACTTATTGGCAAACCAGGAGATACCCTCTATTTTTATGGGGGCCAAATCTATGGAATTGATGAGCAAAAAAAAGATATCTCCCAAAAGCTACAGCTTAAAATGCTCTCTCATATCGAACATATCCCTTTTATTAACTTTTATGGACGCATTCTTTTTCCAAAAAACCCAACACATGGATTTTATACTCCTCTGATCTTTTCTCAAATGAACCAACAAATCGCAAAAATTCAAGTGACTCCTTTAGGCCATGTTAAAGGTGAATTGCTTCCCCCTTATAAAGATAAGATTGAAGATTATTTCGATCTTTGGGGATTTAAAAATTACGGAATGGCCCGTCTCTTAACAAAAGAAGAGGCCCTTTTACTTGCAGATTCTCCTTCTTCTAAAAAACAAACAGCTTCCTATTTTTTACAAATCTTTCATCATCCCAGCATTAAACACCCCCTTATCCAACAAGATGCTCATGGCCGATTATACCCAACTCCTAGCACAAACCAAACCTTACTTCCTCTAACAGAAAACCACCTTAAAACACTGCAAAAAAATCTCTATACGGCTCGCTTTGTTGTTAAAGATGAGAAAGTTGCTCGATATGGAAGCTCTATAAAAGCTAGCAGGACATGTGAAACATGCCCTTCTCTTAAACAGGTTCCCGATGGAACCTACGAATTTTATCAAGGAAAAGCCTATCAAATTCTCTTTGGAGGAATTACAAAAGAGCTCCCTTCCAAGCATCCTCTTTATCGTTTTGATTTCAAACAGATTCAAACACTCTATAACCTCGGAATTGAATGGCTCACTTATTATGAACCCCAAAACAAAAATAAAACTCTTTTGCCTTCTCGTTATGTTTATTATAAAGAGGGCAATCTCTATGCCATGGGAGCCATCTTAATGAAACGCCAAGATCCCACTCTTGCGCGTTTTATTGAAAAAGAATCTTTAAAAAAAGAAAACGCTCCTTCTTACCACCCCTATCACCCTTTTGTTGATAGCCCTCCTCTCTTTAAAACAAAAGATCAAATAGATCCCGCTTTTCTTAAAAAATATGGAATCCTGGTCCCTTCCAAAGAATATCTCGTTTTAGGAGACAATTATGCGATGAGCGGTGATAGTAGAGCTTTTGGTTTCGTTCCAGAAGATAACCTCCGTGGAAGTCCCTCTTTTATTTTTTGGCCTCCAGGATCTCGTTTTGGCTTTTTATTGCAACCCTCTAAACCTTTTTTTATTTTACCAAATTTGATCATCTGGACTCTTTTTGGTCTCATTATTATTGCTTGGATCTATTATTATATCAAATATCGCAAACTCCCTATCAAGTTAGATTGACGCTCTCAATTTTCTTTTTGCTTTCTGAACTTTTTCCACCGTTTCAATTTTGAATCGCAGGACTGTAGCCGTTTTGATGTTCTTGTTTTATTTCGTCGACACACTTACTGGGACTGCCTTGAACTGGAAAATCATCCTCTAAAGGGTCTTTTCTCCCTAGCCCAACTTTCGCAAAATTTAACTTAAGTCACTAAAAATGAACGTTCCACTTTCCAAAGACACTACAAAATCGATTGGGATTTTTGTGGGAATT
>JANQJX010000114.1 GCA_028281425.1 Simkania sp. | reverse complement strand
TAGTCGACTTGGTGTTTGCCTTGGTGTTTCTATTCTCTATCTTGCAATCGCACAACGACTTGATCTTCCATTAGAAATCATCACTCCCCCTGGTCATATCTATTTGAGTTACAAAACAAAAAATCAAGAAATCAATATCGAAACAACAGCAAGAGGAGTTCATTTCCCTTCAGAAATTTATCTGGGGATCAATACCTATAAGCTTCAAAAAAGGACAATCAAAGAAGTTATTGGACTTGCTTATATGAACCAAGCCTCTCTTTTTTGGAAAAAAAAAGATTTTAAATCGACGATAAAACTTTATGAAAAAGCTCTTTTATATCTCGAAAAAGATCCTTTGATTGAAATGCTTTTGGGATATAACTACCTCTTTATTGGAGAAAAAGAAAAAGGGAAAATCAAACTCAAAGAAATCCAAAATACCCCCCTTCAATGTATGATTTTTCGGGAGACAACACCCAAAGACTACCTTCTAGAAAAAATCAATGCAGAAGGAATTCAAGCCCTTTTTCTTCCCGTTGATGAAACAAGACAATCCATTGTTCAAAAGCAAGAAAAACTTCTCAAAACCCTAGAAAAATACCCCCATTTTTTAGAGGGTCTTTTTCAACTTGCCATCACCCACTTGCAACTCAACCAAACAAGTCAAGCTTTAAAAACCCTTGAGCTTTACCATAAAATTGAACCTAATAATCCAATTGTTGAATACTATCTCTCTGTCGTTTGTTGTCAACGTATTCTCTATAAAAAAGCTTGGAAACACTTAAAAAGAGCTGAAGAAATTACAAAAAAATATCACCACAAGCCCAAAGCCCTTCAAAAACTTAAAAAGCACTTACGTCGCTTTTGTTGGGATCCAGAAGATCAAATCCATTCTTCTTTATTTCATCAATCCGCTTAACCCCTATTTCGCATTTTTCAATAAAACTCAAGAGTTTACACAAATGGCATTGTGCCCTTTGCCATAGGATTCAAAAGAGAGCATCCCTTGGAGGGCCTGCCTTGAACTGGAGAATTATCGTCTAGATGATCTTTTCTCCTTAGGCTTTAGATAAGTCGCATCTCCTTTTGCTCTCAAGAGTATGTGAATTTGCACCTTTCACAATTCTCGAAAAAAATCTCAATCGATCCGAACAATTTTTCAGTTCAAGGCAGGCCCTGGAAAATAGGGGCTTCGCCCCCACCAAAGAGGACTTCCACTTTGGAACCCCAACCCAAGCTCATCCCTTGTTTGCACTAGAATTTTTTAAATGAACCAAAAATAAAAGTAGAACAAAAATTTTTTTTCACTTAAAGTTTTTTCTTTCTTCATAAGGAATGTGTCATGAATGCTCTTGCCATTTCTCCATTTTCCTCTCCTTTTCTTCATCCATCAACATATGCTCCTGCAATTTCTTTTTCCGCAGAAATACGCATTGCTATTGTTTGGCATAACACATGGGCAATCCATGAATATGCCAAAGGAAATTCACTTCAAGGAAGAGTGCATCATCTGCAATCATTTCTTTTTAAAATCCCTCTCTTAGGAAAAATCATCTATTTTTTCATCTCTATTTTTGGATGTAAAGACATAGATCTGCTCCTGAAGCAATCATTAGAAGCCAAGAATATAAATGCCGCTTGGCTCTTAGTCAATCTTGAAGCAAATCCTCAACTTAAAAACCAAAAGGGTGAAACATTGTTTGATCTCTTAGTGCAAAAAAGATCTCCAAAGAACAAGTTTAGCCCTAAAGATTTAAAAATGGCACTCTTCCTAATAAAGAAGAAGGTGAAACTATCTCATGCAGATCAATTCCTTCCTCATATGCTAACGCAAGCTTTAAAGGAACATCAAACGTCTCTTGTGATTGAACTTCTAAAAAAAAACATCACCCCTTCTATCTCTTGGGAACAATTGCAAAAAAGAGGGCTCATTCAAACTTCCAAACAAAACGGTTTAAATTTACAAAAACATTTTCTTAAAAATTTTGTAAACGAAATTCTGCCCCCTCCTTCTTCACTTCTCCATCTACAAACGTTTTTTTCTTCTCAACTTCTCAGTTTAAAAACCATTCCCTTACAAATGAATAGCAACGCTCCTCTCATTCTATCTAACGATACGCTTTTCATAAGCCTTCTAATCAAAACCTTTACAAAAATCCTGGAAAAGGAAGGAAAAAAAATAGGCAAGGTCAATTTTTCTACTTTTCATTTTAGAAACCTTCCTGCGCTTCTTTCCTTCCTAAAAAACAACCCTAACATCATTTTGTATGCCGAACATTTTGAGTCTTTTTTACAAGAAAATAAAAATCACCTCCATCTCTTGACTCAACAGCTCCAAAATATCATAAAAACAAAAAGGGTTATTTTCTCGCTCTCTTCTCTTGCATATAAAAACCACCTTCAAAAGGATACGAGTTTAAACACACTTTTTACTTCCCTTAAACTTCCCAAGTTAACCCAAGACAACATAGCGATTCCTCTCAAATATTTGGCAAAAAAGCTTGAAAAACATCATGATGTTTCTATTTCAGATGAAGGCATTAAAGCGGTCATTCACTATGCACATAGGACTAAAAGTTCCTTAACTCTTTCCAATTATTTTAATATTATCGATACAACAGCAGCCCGTTTATACTCTGAAAATATCCTTTCGCATCAAAAAAAAGAACGTCAAAGAACCTCTCTTCAAATTCAATACAATTACTTAAAAAATCTTCCTTCCATTTTTTCATTCCAAACAGCTCCCCTTATCAAAGCAACCCTTGCTAAAATAAAAGAAACTAAAATTGACCCTCTACACAAAAGCACTCTGACCAAAACAGACATCATGAAAACCCTTCAACAATTATTTAAAATGCCTCTGCTTCTAAAAAAATCCCCCATCAATCAAAACTCTTTATACAATTATTTTTCTCAACATGTGATCGGTCAAAAATATGCCATTCAATCTCTTACTGAAGCGTTGATGCTACAAAAAGCAAGGTTGTATCAGGATCAAAAAAATCCTCCTTCCTTTCACTTTTGTGGACCTTCTGGATGTGGAAAAACAGAGCTTGCACTCACCCTTGCGAGATTGGAAAAGAAACAATTGATTCGTTTTAATATGGGAGAATTTACCAGTGAGTATATGGTAAGCCGTTTTATAGGAGCACCTCCAGGCCTTGTGGGATATCAAGAAGGAGGAGAGCTGACAAATCAGCTCAAAAAATCTCCTAATGCCGTTGTGTTTTTCGATGAAATAGATAAAACACATCCCAAATGTTTAAATATTTTATACAGTCTTTTAGAAGGGAATATTTCCGATTCTAAAGGAGAAAAAATCAATTGCACAGAAATTATTGTGATCATGACAAGCAATATGGGTTTAAACGCCATTTTAAACTATAAAAATTCAAAACCATCCCTTTTCTATCCATGTTGTAAAAAAAAATCTCCTAAAAAAAATTTAGAAATACTCATCGATGAAGAATTGCATGCTTCACCCCATTTCACTATCCCTCTAATCGGACGCATCCAAAAAACCATTCCCTTTTTTCCTCTGACGTTTTCCAATTTAAAAGCTATCGCTAAACTTAAGCTTAAACAATTACAAACACTTCTTAAAAAAGAACAGTCTATTGAGCTGAAATGGACCCCTCAAGTGGAAATTGGGCTAGCCCAAGAGACTATGAACAATCATCACGAGTTATATGGAGCAAGAATCCTTAACAAGCTTATTAATTGTCATATTAAAACTCTTCTTGCCAATGCGATTTGCAACAAAAACATTGACGATCCATTAGATCTTTTATGTGACTATACTCAACTCAAGGGATACCATCTAACCCACATTTCGAGTGCTCTCTGAAAAAAAATCTACATCCGTTGTTTCGCTGGGATATCCAATCCATTCTTTTAGGTGAGGTTGCAAACAGATCCATTCGAGAACTTCTCAAGTCTTGAAAAACACTCGCGCACACCTTTTCGAAAGAGGGGACATGGGAAATGCAGGCTAAGGAGAAAAGATCCTTTAGACGAGGATTTTCCAGTTCAAGGCAGTCCCTAAGATGAGTCAAGGAGTAAAAAATTCTCGAAATTGATCTTGCAAAACAGAAGGAACCACTTCCTCTACCCCTTTTTTGTCATACATTAAAAAATAGCTACAAGCAAACATGGTCCCAAGAGCTGGACAAAAAAGGGCCACAAACAGAGCAATAGCACAAACAAAAACGCGTTTCATTGCAAGGTAACGTCTGCTATAAAACCTTCTTAAAAAAGAACAGCGAAATAAAAAGATAAGATTTAAAGTAAGAGAAAAAACAAATAAAACCGTCGCATAAACTCCCCAAAAGAGATCGGCAATCAGAAGCATAAAAAAGAAAAGCCTTGCTGCAAATGAAGAGAAAAAACGACTTTTATTTTCAGGATTTTCATTGTTTCCATTTAAGGTCATTCCAGAGTAAATAGGAGAACCTGTTTGACGAGAGATGACCCTATCATCTTGTCCCATGCATTTTTCAACATGCTCAAAAATATCGTAGATTGCCATATTCATTACCTCTTATGTTTGACCTTATTAAACCCATTAAGCGCTGCTATCCGATACCCTTCAGCATAGGTAGGATAGTTAAATATATGATCGATAAAATAATCGATTTTTGCACCAAACGTCATAGCGACCTGTCCAATATGAACCACCTCTGTCGCATTACGCCCAATAATATGAATCCCGAGGATTTCGAGTGTATCTGTATGAAATAGGATTTTAAACATTCCTGAGTCATTTCCAGCAATATTATTTTTCGCAATTTCATAATAATAAGCACGGCCTACCTCATAACGAAACCCCAAATTCCTAAGTTGTTCTTCAGTGTAACCACAAGATGAAATTTCGGGAATAGTATAAATGCCAATGGGATAAAAAGTGGGGAAATGATGCGTTTCAGCTCCAAATGCATGACGTGCAGCAAGCCTTCCCTGTTCCATACTTGTTGAAGCTAAACAAGGTCCTCCAATGACATCTCCAACCGCATAAATATGAGGAATGACTGTTTGAAAAAGAGCATTTACAGGAATGTACCCTTTGCTATCGACTGTGATCGCCGTATTTTCAATATGAAGATGGTCTATATTGGCAGTTCTTCCCAAAGCATAAAGAAGCAATTCTGATTTCATTGAAGTGCCATCTTTAAAACGCACTTCGATATTTTTAATATGACGAATCACTTCGTCAACTTCCTTATTTCCAAAAAAAGAAAGGCCAATTTTTCCAAGAGCTTTTTGGAGATGCATTCCGATTTCTTTATCTAAAAGAGGAAGCATTTGATCTCTTTTATCCACAACACACACATTCGTTCCTAAAGCTGCAAAAAAACTTGCATACTCCGAACCAATAATCCCTCCCCCTAAAACAATCATATCTTTGGGCAATGTATCGATAGAAAGGAGCCGTGTCGAATCAAGAACCATTTCATGATCAAAGGGGATATTGTTGGGATTACGCGGTTTTGATCCTGTTGCAATCACAATTTTTTCCCCTTTTATAAAATGGAGAAGTTGATTTTTTTCATTCACAACCACCACTTGCTTATCATTCTCAAAATGGGCAAGTCCAAAAATGATCTGAATCTTATTTTTTTCAAATTGACGCGTGAGATGGTTGATTTGCTCTTCAAGGACTTGATTTAAGCAATAATTGAGATCATTAATTGAAATTTCTTGTTGCAACTTCTGAATTTTTCCATAAAAACTTTTTTTATAAAAATCGGTGAGATTTAAAATGGCCTCCCTTAGAGACTTTGAAGGAATGGTTCCCGAATGCAATGAAGCTCCTCCCGGATAACACTCTTTTTCAATTAAAATGACCGACTTTCCCAACTTTGCTGCCTGAACCGCAGCTTTTTGCCCTGCAGGTCCCGACCCAATGACCACTAAATCTGCGTAAATCTCTTCCACTTTCTCAAAAAAATTTATTCATAAAATTATTTTTTCTTTTACACATTCAAGTTGATTTTAGCAACCATTGTCATGATGGAAGTGTTGCGATTTCCCATTTTCTAATTTCATTTCTTAAGTGCGAAATAGCTGATGCTGAGCACACTTGAAAAATCTTTTTTTAATCTACCAAAGCAACAAACTTTTATTCTTTTTTTGAAGAAAAATTTCTTTTCAAGAAAGTTTGCTTTTTATAAAATGTAGGCGAAAAAACAAAATTTATTTAATTAAATATGACAAATTCTATTTTCCTTTTATCAAATTTAACACATTTAAATTTTAACTCTAATGATACTCTTTGTGTTGGACAGGATGCCTCTCATCGAGAAGTTATTGAGATTAAAAAAATTCATTATACTCATGCATTTTTCAATCTTATCTCTCTCGGGTTTTTTTCTCTAACTTCTAATGAGGCCACTTTTTTTCAAATCATCAAGTTTGTATTTGAAATAGATAACTTTAGTAGGTCAAAGATTCGCGAAGTGGCTAAGCAGGAATACAGTCGTCTTCAATCTCAAAATATCGATCAAAAGCTTGTTAAAAAAAACATTCAACATCTTAACCGAGTCTTTTTTAAAGCCCCCCTTCAAGTCATTGAACGCCCACCTTCAAATAAAAAATCAAACAACGCTCCATTCATAAACGCAAACTCAAAAACACTCTTAACGTTTGAAAGCCTTATAAAAAAGGCCACTCCAAAAAGGATCGGTCAAAAGCTTAAAAATAACGAGCTTGCTTCTTATTCGCTTTACCTAGATTTGGAACCGAAAAACCAGAAGTTATGCAATCAAGAGTGTCTATATTTAGGCCTAAGCCCAAACGCTTCCCAGTATTACAATGCAAAAGTAGGTGCTCATGGAAAAGGACAAAGCTCTCCAAGTTGTACTCTTTTTGCAATGACATTCATAGATACTCTCCTATTTCAAGGAAATCCCAGTGACAATTTTAATGCATGGATTATAGACTTTACTAACCAAAGCCCCAAGATTTCAAAACACCAAGCGAACATTCTTAAAGCAGTGAGGGATAAGGATGGGTTAAAAGAAAAATTGTTAACTAAAAAACTTGAGGATGCCTCTGATAAAATTGCCTATCAAGTCTATTCTAAATCATGTGGAGAAGAAAACTGTAAAAAGTTAAACCGCTTCCGCCACAATTTTCTCAAAAAGAATCAATTCCCTGATTTAATGGATCCCAAGGTGTGGGAGCCTCTTAGCCAAAAACAAAAAGAATGTATTAAACAGATCCATCAAACCAATGCAGATATCATAAAAAACCATGCTCCTCAAGTCCATCCTGATGAGATTCAAGCTTTAGGATATCTTAATCGTCCCATAACAACTGAAGAAGCCATACAAATCGCAAATCTCATCAAAAGACCTATAGACTTTCAGCACATATTAACTCAAATCAAATCCAACATAACACATTTTCTCTCTGATGTTTGGGATGAGAAGATCCCAGGACAACAATTGGAAGAGAGGTTACATAGCGCCCTTGAGCCCGCCCTTGCCTTCGTCTCCTTAGACATTTTAAATCAAATAAAATCTTTAATCTGCACATCCTATATGGATCAGAGATTTAGTCTAGGTGATTTGAAAAACAAAATCTATTCCTCTATTGCTCCTAAATGCACCAAAAATTTATCTAACCCACAAGTGATCCCTCACACTGAAGATGCACTCAAGAACTTTACAAATCGTTTAACTTCTTCTGACTCAACCTTTTCCTATGCTGTCGTCACAACTCCAAATCATAAGACCTATTCCATCATTTATTCCTCTAAAAGAGCCTTAGCCATTGTGTTTGATTCCCATAGAAGTTGCGCTCATATAACAACCAAAAAGGGGTTGTTTCTTTTGCTAAAAAATATCCATACAGAGCAAAACTTGGATATGGGAAAACAATTCAAGGATCCACAAACCCCCCCCTTTGGTCATCAATCACAAGAAATAGTCCTCAATCCTAATGCTCCAAACTATGAAGAACAGTTACAAATGCTTCAGCTTGGAGGAGAAAACCAACTCCCCGACTCAACCGTATCTTCAGCATTCTTCTCTCCCTAAAGACTCAGCACAAGGGATTCATAAGATGACTAAATGCAATTCATAAGTAGATTTGTTCCTTTAAATGCGATTGATTTTTCACAAATTTATGATATGATGGAAAAAAAGATATTGTATCTCAAAAAAACTCTGTAAAAAATCTCTTTCAAATTGCTCCATTCATCCCAAATAAGAAGCGTTTCCT
>JANQJX010000112.1 GCA_028281425.1 Simkania sp. | reverse complement strand
CATACTTTGATCGGCAAATTCTACAGCTTCGTGACTTGCATAGCTGATTTCCATGATGTTTAATGCATCTTGAAAACCCATAAATCCAAGGCCTACAGGTCGGTGAGAAAGGTTGGCTTTTTCGGTTTCTGGGATGGGATAAAAGTTGAGATCAATCACATTGTCGAGCATTCGCATAGCGGTGTGAATTGTTTGAGAGAGCTTTAATTCATTGATCCCAGAAGAGGTGATATGTTCGACCAAATTGATCGAACCCAAGTTGCAAACAGCTGTTTCTTCTTCAGAGGTGTTCAAAGTAATTTCTGTACAAAGATTGGAGCTATGAACCACTCCTACGTGATCTTGAGGAGAGCGGATATTGCACGGATCTTTAAAAGTGATCCAAGGGTGACCCGTTTCAAAAAGCATGCTTAATATTTTGCGCCAAAGAGAAAAAGCTTCTACTTTCTTAAAAAGAGAAATTTTTCCTTCTGCTGCTTTTTGCTCATATTCGATGTAGCGTTTTTCAAATGCAATCCCGTAAAGATCGTGTAGGTCTCTGACATCATCAGGGCTAAAGAGGGTCCACATTTTTTTTTCTTTGACCCGTTTCATGAAGAGATCGGGAATCCAATTGGCTGTATTCATGTCATGTGTGCGCCTTCTTTCATCTCCTGTATTTTTTCTTAGTTCTAAAAAGTCTTCAATATCGATATGCCATGTTTCGAGATAAGAACAAAGAGCCCCTTTTCTTTTTCCTCCTTGGTTGACTGCAACAGCAGTATCATTGCCCACTTTGAGAAAGGGAATGACTCCTTGACTTTCTCCATTTGTTCCTTTGATAAGGGCTTGTGTGCCACGAATATTTGTCCAGTCAATTCCAAGTCCTCCTGCCCATTTAGACAATTGGGCAGCATCTGAAATTGTTTTAAAAATATGCTCGAGATTATCCATGACGGTAAGCAGATAGCAAGAGCTAAGTTGAGGATGGAGAGTTCCTGAGTTAAAGAGAGTTGGAGTGCTGGCGATGTAATAAAACTTGGATAAAAGGGCATAAAACTCAAGTGTTTGTTTTGTTTTTTCTTTTTCATTAAGAGCAAGTCCCATGGCAACGCGCATCCAAAAAATCTGGGGTGTTTCGATACGGTTTTTTTTGTCATGGATCAAATAGCGATCGTAGAGGGTTTGAAGTCCTAAATACTTGAACTTATGATCTCGTTCAAGTTTGAGTGCTTGAGCAAGAGCCTCCAGGTCAAATTCTTTAAGCTTAGGAGAGAGCTTTTCGGTTTTGACTCCATGTTCGATATATTCTTTAAAATAATTTTTGTGTCTTTCATGTAGCTTAGGATCATCTGCATGCATCTGGAGTGTTTCTAGATAGATGGCATCGAGAAGAAAACGAGCAGCGACATAAGAATAGGCGGGGTCTTTTTCAATTTTTGCCTTGGTTGCCATGATAAGAGCTTGATGAACTTCTTGTTCTTTCATCCCTTCATAGAAATTTAAAATAGTGCTTTTTAGCAGGTCTTCGGAATTGACCCATTCCTCAAGCCCAAGACAAGCATGATCAATTTTTTCTAGAAGACGGCTTTCTGTAAGGGTTTCCTTCTTATTTTCTTTTGTGATGATTTGAAAAGAACGTTCATTTAAAATGGCTTTTCTTATTTTCTTTTTTTTCGGAAAAGAATCGAAAGAAGAAAGGGTTTGTTCTCCTTTGGCAGCGCGATATAAAATATAATCTTTTGCGAGTTGAAAAAATCCTGCCCTCATCAATTGTTCTTCAATGGAATTTTGGACATCATAGATATGGAGTTTTTCTTTTGTTTTGGCTTGTTTTATGAGGTCAGTTACAACATCTTTTGTCAATTGATTCACAAGTTCGATTTTTTTTTCGGGTGAATAAGCTTCCTCTTGTTTGCCACGTTTAAAAATTTTTTCGATAGAAGTTGCGATTTTTATCGGATTTAGGCAGACAAAATTTTTGGTTTCTTTGCGATAGATTTTAAGATTTCTCGGATCATCAGAACGGATAGCTTTATGATGGTCTCGGTAGATGATATAATCTTTAGCAACATCATGCTGTCCATTTTTCATGAGAATGACTTCAACAAGATCTTGGATGCCTTCTACTGTTAGTGAGATATTTTTGGTAATTAAATCGAGAGCTTCATGAGCAACTTGACAGGTGATGTTTTGAATGATGTCTTGAATGTCATCAGGCAAAGGAGCCTCTTTACCTAGCTTTTTGGTATCTCTAAAGGCTGCTTCAATTGCTTGTGCAATTCTTTCCTTCCTAAAAGGAACAATTGTCCCATCCCGTTTCACAACACTGCAACTGCTTTCTGCAGCATAGATATTCTCTTGAGACACTTCTTTTTTGACTAAATCCAATAGCTTGTCTGAAGTTTTGTTTTCAAAGTTATGAGTATTAGGTTTTGCCATGTTAACCCCTTGCTTTTTCAAAAATTTTAAAAAAGGGTTTTTTGAAAAAAATAAGAGAACCCCTTTTTTACTTTATAAGTTGTCTTTCTACATCTTGTATTCTTAACAACACTTAAAGTACTACATATTGTATAGTGTGGAAAAAGTCTACATTAAAGTCACAGAAAATTCAAAAAAATCGGAAGTTTTTTAAAAGTATAAGTTGCGCAGTTGACTTTAGATCGAGAGGTTGTAGAAATGGTCTTTTATGAGAGCTTTCTTGGAAATATTTATAAACAATTCTTCCGAAAAGAGAGGTAGACTCTTTTTTGTGAATCCCCCGGATTGCGACCTATTTCGCAGCATCAGTTTTTTGAATAAGTGCAGATATTAAGATAAGCACTGAACTAGGGTGGATCCCCCTTAGCCTGCATTTCGCATGCCCCCTCTTTCGAAAAGGTGTGTGCGAGTGTTTTTTGAGGCCTAAGAAATTTTCGAAGGAATAAGGTTGTCACCTCACCTAAAAGAATTTATGAGATGTGTGAGCAAAACAGAGCATGTGGATTTTTCAGAGGTGGCGTCAAGTGCGACCTAAAGGGAAAAATAGGTAGCGATCCGGGATAATATCAAAAAATTTCCCATTTCAGGGCCTGCCTTAAACTGAAAAATTGTTCGGATCGATTGAGATGTTTTTCGAAAATTGTGAAAGGTGCAAAATTCACTAGACTCTTGAGAGCAAAAGGAGATGCGACTTATCTTAAGGCCTAAGGAGAAAAGATCATCTAGACGATCATTCTCCAGTTCAAGGCAGGCCCTTTCAAGATAGTCCCTGAAAAGGAGAGACAAAAAAGTGCTATTTTTCTTTTGAGGAATTCAAGAAAAAACTTTAGATCATGGGATTGCCTTTTTTAGTCGATGAAAAATAGGACTTAAAAAAAATGGAAGTAAAAGTTTCTCTTTCTCTTGGTTTGGGAAGATAAAAAAGCTTCGATTTTAATGTTTTTCTTGTTTAAAATGCTTGGGAAGCGTCAGCAGGTGTATCAGGCCTTAATTCTTGGAGGAAAATAATTTTTTTAAATGACTTTTCAAGCTAAAATTATTTCAACAGGCTCCTATTTGCCTAAAAAAATTCTTTCCAATCATGATCTGGAAGAAATGGTAAATACTTCAGATGAATGGATTACAACTCGAACGGGAATGAAAGAAAGGCGTATTGCAGCTCATGGAGAAACGAGTTCTGACATGGGGCATGAAGCTGCAAAAAGAGCACTTGAAAAAGCCCATATGGATCCCAAAGAAATCGATTTAATTCTTTTTGCGACACTTACACCTGACTATCTCTTTCCAAGTAGTGCTTGTTTGATTCAAGAAAAAATAGGAGCTGTTGCTGCTGCTTTTGATATTCAAGCGGCATGTTCGGGATTTCTTTATGCTCTTTCTATGGCCAAGGCCTATGTCGAATCAAAAATGTATCAAACGATTTTGATCATTGCTGCTGAAAAGCTTTCATCTATTGTCAATTATAAGGACCGAAGCACATGTGTTCTTTTTGGGGATGGGGCTGCATCTTGCATCGTCACATCTGCTGAAAAAGGATATCCCATTAAAAATGTGACATTAGGTGCTGATGGAGAGCAAGCAGAATTGTTGATTTTGCCAGCAGGGGGGTCGAAAAGACCTGCCTCTCAAGCAACGGTTTGTGAGGGGCTTCATTATTTGCAAATGGAAGGCAAAGAGACCTATAAGCATGCTGTACGTCGGATGGAAGAAGCGGTAAGAATATGCCTCAAACAAACGGGAATTACCGAAGATGAAATCGGCTATCTTATTCCCCATCAAGCCAATATCCGTATTATCGAATCTCTTGCTAAACGGTTTGCTCTTCCTAAAGAAAAGATTTTTTTAACAATTCATAAGTATGGAAATACCTCTGCTTCATCTGTTGGGATTGCTCTAGACGAACTGCTTAAAGAAAGAAAGGTTGAAAAAGATGAGCACATTATTCTTTCTGCTTTTGGAGCAGGATTGACTTGGGGTGCTGCCTCTTTGGCCTGTGAAAAATAGGAATTTTAGGAAATGGATAAAAAAATTGCTTTTTTATTTCCTGGACAGGGATCCCAATATGTAGGAATGGGAGCTGACTTTTTTCATTCTTTTTCTATTGCAAAAGAAACTTTTGAAGAAGCAGATGAAAAGCTTAAATGGTTTTTTTCCAGGCTCATTTTTGAGGGGCCATCAGAAGAGTTAACTTTAACTAAAAATGCTCAACTTGCCATTTATATTGTCAGCATAGCACTGTTTAGAGTGCTTAAGAAAGAATTTCCCTCTTTGTTTCCTCAAATATGTGCAGGACTTAGCTTAGGAGAATATTCAGCCCTAACTGCAGCAAAATATTTGAGTTTTCAAAGAGGAATTGAGCTTGTGGAAGCACGTGGCCTTTATATGCATGAAGCCTCGATTGCATCACCTGGAACGATGGTGGTTTGTCTTGGAGCAACACTTAATGCTGTTCAAAAAGTGATTGAAGAGTGCAAAGGCTTGTCTTCTGTTTGGATTGCTAATCTCAATTCACCTGGACAAGTCGTGATTTCAGGAACCCATCAAGGGTTAGAAGTCGCCAAAAAGGCCCTCCTTAAATCAGCAGGAGTCAAAAGGGTGGTTCCTTTAGATGTTGCTGGAGCTTTTCACAGTGGTTTAATGGAAGGTGCTAAACAAAAATTATCAAATAAACTCAATCAGATCTCTTTCGATAAAAGCGATATTCAAGTGATTTTAAATGTTTTGGGTGATTTTCCTTCTTCTATAGAAGAAATGCGCAAGTGCTTGCTTGAGCAAGTTGTTTCACCTGTTTATTGGGAAAAGAGTATCCGTCGCATGGATGCAGAAGGGGTAGATCTTTTTATTGAAATTGGATGTGGAAAGACACTCAGTGGGATCAATCGAAAAATTCAAGTCCGTGGGGGAAGTTTAAGTATTGAAAAACTTGAAGATCTTGATAAAATTGAAAAAACTTTAGAGTTGACTGTTTTATAAAATCACACCAAAATATTTTTGAGAGGAACGCATGCCTTTACTCAAAAGAAAAAAAGCCCTTATTACTGGAGGAACATCAGGGCTTGGACGTGAGATTGCTTTGACATTTGCAAATCATGGATCAGACGTTGCTCTTTTAGGAACCAATCCTGAGAAAGCTAAGGAGGTTGCTGAGAAAATTCAAATTGAGCAAAATTTCCCTGATCAAAAGGTTTGGTTTGACATACTTGATGTTTCTAAAAAAGATCAAGTTGAAGCAGGGGTGAAACGTTTGCTTGAAGCTTGGGATCACATTGATATCTTGGTGAATTGTGCAGGTGTTACAAGAGATAAGTTTTTTATGCGAATGTCTGAAAAAGATTGGGATACTGTCTTAAATGTCAATTTGAAGTCGGTTTTTAATCTCTGCCAAAGTCTTGTTAGACCGATGAT
>JANQJX010000015.1 GCA_028281425.1 Simkania sp. | reverse complement strand
CTTGCCTTTTTTACTGGCTCGGTTTGCTTTTTCTTTCAAAAGAAAAGTTTTATTTTCTTTTTTATTTTTTAGCAATTACACAGTTCATTCAACAGACTCTGTGAGGGCGAGATTCCCTCGCATTACTCGACTAAGAGTTCCCTTGATTCAGGGAAAAATAGGTCTCACTCCGAGGGATTAGAATTTGAATTCAGCCTTTATTCCGGCAATATTTTGGGATTTCCATTTCTCTTCAAACTCTTTTTTTAAAAGATAGAGATAGTAAATATCTAAGAAGGATTGTTTATTTCTCGGGATTAAAAAGCCTATAATAGATCGATTTTCAAACCATCCTTTTGATTTTTGGAAGAAAACTTCATGAGAGGCATGCCAATGAAAAGAGGATTTTTTTCTTTGCGAAAGAGAGGTAAGTTCAAGACAGTTTCTGAAAATCATATGCCTTTCTTCTTTTGCATCATGAGAGGGGATGTATTGCATGCGGGTTCGGTCAGAAAGAATCAATTGTCTTGCTTGATAGAGTACTAAGGAAATATCACATAAGGGATTGTATTCATGAATCCAATTGTTTTTAAAACGCTTTGAAATACGACGCAATCCTGGAGTCAGAATCACATAACGGGTCATAGCATAGCTCATTTGCAATTGAATATGACGATAGAAAATATTTTTTGTTTGATTTCCATAACGAAATTCAACACTGCCACAAAGAGAAGTAGAAGGGGTTAGTTGAAATTTGGCACTTTCAGTATTCCAGATCTGGAATGTATCTTTTTTAAGATCTGCTCCAAATAAGGGAAGAATAAAGAAAAAAAAAATAAAATTTTTTTCATTTGAATATTTTTTGTTCCATACTTTTTAAAGCTTTTAAAACACGTCCGACGCTAATGCATGATTGCCAATAATTTTCGCGCCATCTAAACCGTTTGATATTGGGAATAAAACTAGGGGGGGTGATGATTGTTGTCATAAACCAGCTTGGCCGCCAGAGATGCATTTGTTTTCTGCAACTGGCAATAATTAAAGTTGGGATATGGAGATTAGAAGCAAGGTGACCTGGGCCTGATTCATTGTCGATTAAAAAAGCCGATTCAAAAATATAAGCTGCAAGCTTATCTAGAGTTTTAAAATAGGGAAGAGAAAAATGGTCTTGTAAAAGAGATTTCCAATGGGGGTATTCTTTAGGGCTGACACAAAACGAAACTTGGTATCCTCTCTTTTCAATTTTTTGTGCCAATTTTAAAAATTTGTAACTATGCCATGTCCGTTTGAGGCTGGTGCTTGTTGGATGGATTAAAACTCGATGAGGAAAACGATGTTTTTTTAACCCTTTGGGAATGATAAGGCCATTGTTTTTTGAAATTTGCGTGCATTGCAAAAGAGAAGCAACTGCTTTTGCAATGTTTTCAACCATGGGGTAGTTTCTATTAAAAACACGATCCCAAGAGGTTAATGTTCCATGTTTTTCTTTTTCATAACTCGAATAAAAAACACTGAGATTATGAAGCTCTCCTTTTTTGTAGAGATGAATAATTTGGTAAGAAAGAGAGGAGTTATCATTTTGTAAAATGATTAAATCATAAGAGGAAAGTTCTTTTTTTATATTGATGAGTAAAGAGCGTTTTTTAAACTTATGATTTGGGAAATAAGCATGAAGCTCTTCTAAAAGATCTTGATAAGTCGTGACCTCGTAACCTCGCGAGAAAAGGCGGTGAGAAGCCACCATCATGATCAAGCCATCTCCAATACCACCTGAACAAATCACTGCTGCTTTCATGCGATTTCTTTGAGTTGATTAAAAGCCTTTAGTGTACGCTTTATAGAGATAAAATGGGACCAAGCATTTTCTCTTATTGCAAGACCTATCCCTTTAAAGTTGGGAAGAGGAAATAAAGGCGTTACAACAAGCCCCTTATGCCAATTCGGGCGCCATAGACGTATCCGTTTAGGATGGCCAGAAATCGTAAGTGTTGGGATTTTTAAATTTGATGCTAGATGTCCTATTCCTGAATCATTTCCAATAAAAAAGCCTGAGGCATAGATATAAGCGCTCAGATCTGATAAATGAGAAAGCGAGATAAGATCAACCCCACTATCTTCAATCGCATGAAAAAATGGGCGTTCTTTAGGGCTGACAGTAAAAACAGGAAAATACCCTTGGTTTTTAAGGGTTTGAGCAAGCTTAAGGAAACGGGGAAGAGACCAGCTTTTGCGTTTAGGATCTTGGCTTGAAGGATGAATGACAATTCTGTTTGGATAAGAGCGATAATTCTTTTGATTTGGGAGGCAAAGGCCATTTTCTGAAGTCACATTTTTTAATTTTAAAGCGTTTCTACAGCTTTTTGTCAAATTTGTCAAAACGGGAAGTTTAGGGTCGAAAAGAAAGTCGGTTTTTCTAAACTGAGAACTTGGTTTGGGAAATAAAACAATAAGATTTTTGATCTTTTTTTCATTGCGAAGAGTCAACAAAAAGTAAGCCCGTTTAGAGTGATCATTTTCTAAGACGATAAAATCAAAAGAAGAAAGAACTGTTTCTAAATGAGAAAGAGGAGGGTGATTTTGGATAGAAATTGTATCATCAAAAAGGGGAGAAATGATGGCGCTTTTATCATGAAAAAGGGTGGGAATATGTCCCCCCCTTTTCAACTGATAAGCGACAGTCATCATCAAGAGAGCATCACCAATTCCATTAGCACAGATAACAGCAAATTTTTTTTGCTTGCAATCTGGAGTTGATGGAACCATTTTGAGAGCATCTAAGCCGATTTTTCTTCCTTTTCTTGACTATCTGTAATTAATACCTCTGAAAGAAGAATAACGCCTGCTGCAGACGAGGCAAATTTAAGACTATTTTTAACAACTTTTGTAGGATCAATTACATGGGTTTCAATTAAATCTTCTACTTTTTCATTTAAGGCATTAAAACCTATTCCTTTTTCTTTATGAAGCACTTCTTCCAAATAGATTAAGCTATCTTTTCCACAATTTTCTATAATTTGTTTAAAAGGAGCTAAACAGGCATCAAAAACAATTTGAGCACCGAGCTTTTCTTCTTTTTCAAGATCGAGATCCTTGATCTTTTGGCTTGCTCTAAGGAGAGCAATTCCTCCTCCTGGAACAAAACCATTTTCTTGAGCTGCTTGGGTGGAATTGAGACTATCTTCGAAAATTTGCTTTTTTTGCTTCATTTCAACTTCTGAAGGGGCTCCAACAGAAATGATAACCACACCCTTTTGCAACTTCGCTTTACGCTCTTGAAGTTTCTCTTTATCATAATCAGAAGTTGTATTTTGGATTTCTGCATCGATTTGTTTAAGACGCAGTTGAATTTTTTCTTCATTTCCCATTTCAGAGGTAATGGTGGTATTTTCTTTGCCTATCACAATTTTTTTTGCTTTTCCCAAAACAGAAAGGTCAGCATTTTTGAGCTCCATGCCTTTGGATTTCGAGACGACAGTTCCTCCTGTTAAGATTGCTAAGTCTTCTAGGAGCTCTTTACGTCTATCTCCAAAACCTGGAGCTTTAACAGCTGCAATTTTGAGAATTCCACGCAATTTGTTGGCAAAAAGAGTAGAAAGAACATCTCCTTCTAGATCTTCTCCAATGATAAGCATAGGATTTCCTGTTGAAGCAACAGATTCGAGAATAGGAAGAATTTCTTGAATTGCTGTGATTTTTTTATCTGTGATCAAGATGCTGACTTGATCGAGTTCGACGACCATTTTTTCTAAATCAGTACAAAAATAGGGGCTGAGATAACCACGATCAAATTGCATTCCTTCAACCATCTTCACTTGAGTTGTGGTTCCTTTTCCTTCTTCGATTGTAATCACACCAAAGGGACCTGCTTTATCAATTGCTTCAAAAATCAGTTTGCCAATTTCTTGATTTCCAGAAGCAGAAACAGTTGCAATGTTTTTAATTTCTTCAGGATTTTCAACTGGTGTTGAAAGAGCATCGATTTCTTTTAGAACTAAATCCACAGCTTTTTCTATCCCTTTTTTGGTTTTAATAGGGCTATAACCCGATGCAATATGGCGCACCCCATATTTCACAAGAGCTCTTAGAAGAATGATTCCTGTTGTGGTTCCATCTCCTGATTTTTCTTTGATTTTACGTGCCACTTCTTTCCCGATCAAGACGCCCATATTCACGTAAGGATCTTTGAGTTCGATATCTTTGACAATGCTGTTTCCATCGTTTGTAACTGTAGGAGCTCCCCAGCTCGCTTCGAGACCTACATTTTTCCCTTTGGGACCTAAGGTGATGCCAACAACATCTGCTAAAATATCGATACCATCTTTTAATTTCTCTCTTGCTTCTTCTTCAAAGATCAGATCTTTAGGTGTAGAAGACATATGTTTTGCTCCTTGCTATTTTAATGAGTGAAGTTAAAGGTTCATCGCTTAACTGAGATCAAGTGGGTCCCTTTGGAAGTAAGAATAGGATGCATTTTAGCTATTTAAGAATTAAAATGCCTTGAGACCTCTTTCCCAGCTCATCATTTAAAATGTTTCTTAAATGTATCCTTTTAGCGTAAAAGGTATGCAAAAAATCAGTTTTTCGCAAGAAAGAAGTTCAGTTAATGGGAGTTTAACGCATAAGGTTACAACAAAGAGCGTGTTCATGGTTTGTCTAACATGGGAGATTGACCCTAACCCGCATTTTTCTAAAGTGGGACTGCCTTGAAAATAGGATCAAATTTAAGATTGGTAAAAATTTTTTTACTTTTTGCGTGGTCGATTTTTCGATGAAATTTTAGATTTTTTACCATAGACAATTTCATGGAGATTTTCAATCGCCATGAAAGCAGTTGGATCTTCTCGCAAAACAATTTCTTTGAGATCTGATAAATCAAGGCGTTCGACAATGACAAAGAGAATTTCTCTTGCATCTCCAGAGTAGCCTCCTCGTCCATACATGACTGTTAGACCGAGGCCAAGCTCATGCATGATGATTTGAGTAAGCTTTTGGGGTTTAGTTGAAATGATGATCACCGATTTGAGCTCATCGAGCCCAACAATGACGATATCCATCATTTTAAAGGCAACAACATAGGTTAAAAGGGATTGAAAAGCAATGTGCCAATCAAAAAAGATTGCTCCATAGGCTATAAAAATAAAGATATTGATAAAAAGGACAATTTGTCCAACTGTAAAACCTTTTTGGCGATTGATAATGATTGCTAAAATTTCAGTTCCATCAAGACACGCCCCATGACGAATGATAAGCCCTGCTCCAATTCCCAAAATTGCTCCTCCAATGACAATCACTTCAAGAGGGTCTGATTCAAATGCATGAACATGGTTGAGAAAACTAAGAGAAATCGAAAAAAAGAGGACGGCAATGGTCATTTGAATGAAGAAAGTGCGCCTGATGAATCTGTAAGAAAGATAAATGAAAGGAAGGGTTAAAATAATAAAATAGAGAGGAAACAAGGATTTTGAGGTCAGGCGTGTTAAAATCATCGCAACCCCAATAATTCCTCCATCTATCAGATCATTGGGAAGAAGAAAAATACGGATAGCAAGGGCTGCTAAAAAAGCTCCCCCTGCTGTCCAGAAATAGGAGAAAATCATCTGTTTTTTTGTGCGTGATGGAAAATGTACCAGAGCCATTTTTTACTTTCTGAGTTCCATTT
This sequence comes from Simkania sp., assembly GCA_028281425.1. Classification (GTDB taxonomy): domain Bacteria; phylum Chlamydiota; class Chlamydiia; order Chlamydiales; family Simkaniaceae; genus JANQJX01. The sequence goes on along the minus strand of JANQJX010000015.1, from coordinate 6,832 downwards.
TTTTAAGTTAATATCTTGATTTATATGTCCAACAAAGATTGATAATTAAATTTAAAAAAACCGCGCAAAAATACTGAAAAAGAAACGAGAATCTATCGATTTATTTATTTCTTCTCAAAATTTTAAATGAAAGCTTTGGGCTCATTTTAGATTCCAAAGCTTTCCTTTCCTTAAACTTCGCGGGAGACGGGACTCGAACCCGCAACTTCCAGCGTGACAGGCTGGTGCTCTAACCAATTGAACTACTCCCGCAAAAACCTTGCTTAATGGGCGCAACAGGACTCGAACCTGTGACCGCCTGTGTGTAAAACAGGTGCTCTACCAACTGAGCTATACGCCCTTTTCATCAAAAGAAAAAAATCAAAATACACTGCGTTTCTTATGAAATTCAATAATTGAAATATTTCCTTTGAAAAATAGCGGAAAATTTTAAAATGACAATCTCAAATTTTGAGCAATCAGACTAATAATTCTGCTTTTTTAAAGTAACCATAATGTATAGAAATAACTCATTTTTCTCAACCCTCATTTTTCTCTCTATTCCCCCAAATTGGTCCCAATTCGCGCCATCGACTTGTAGAAATGACGTCGATACGAAGTGAGCACCGAGCAAAGGTGCGTACCCCTTAGCGAAGGGGTGTTCACGTGCTTTCAGCAAACGCTTGATTGTGTCATCTAAAATAAAAAAGAGCACTTCCAATGATGCCCAATGGATTGACCAAAAAAGGGCTTCGGATAAGCCCTTCGTATTCTTTAGAATCAGGACTGGTCCCAATCACAATACTACTTCCAAATCGGTTAGAAAATCGGGAAAATCGCAAGCTTTCTGCGTACAATCCGGCGTGTTGTCTTTGGGATAGAAATAAAGAATGATCCATTTGAGCTTCCCTTCGATTCGGCTCAAAAAATCTCGCCTATTGATACAGCCCTGTAGGGAAAAATAGGTCGCAATTCGGAGCGTAATTTGTTGACTTCAACGTCCTTATGAATCTGCTTGCTAGAGATGAGGTGAGGCATTCTTGTCAATACACACGATCCTAACACGAATTGAAAATTTTTATTTTTTATTTTCTTCTATTTCTTTTTTTTGCTTTTCATCTGAGGACTTTTCATCTTTTTTAGGGGGCTCTCCAAGGGTAAAACGGGTTGTAAGAGTTTGCGTTTTATCTTCTGAGTTTTTTTGAAAAGTGGGTCCAAAAGATGGGATGGCTTTTTTTGAAATTTCTTGCATATTGGATTGAATTTTACTGGAAGTAAGATGTGTAAATGAATGCTTAGAAACCTTTTGATTTTGTCCACAACATTTTTTATACTTTTTACCTGAACCGCAAGGGCAAGGATCATTTCTACCTGACTTTGTCATTATTTATTTCCTAAAAATTCAAATGAAGAATCATACAATATAGGCCTATTTTTGCATAGGTATAGAAAATCGATTTCTCATTTTTATAATAGAAATTAAAAGTATTAATCCTTTATAAAAGCTGTAAACAACTTGTTTTTTTCAATTCGAAAATGAGTTTTTTAACAAAAAGTTATTTTGCATGAAAATTCCTATTGCTTGTCCTCCCTGGACTAAAAAAGGCAAAAAACTTGAAAGCATGTGCCGAAAAGCTCTTTTCGATTTTTCCCTCCTTAACAATGTTAAAAGGCTTGCTCTTGCTTTAAGTGGAGGAAAAGATAGCCTTTCTCTTTTATTTCTTTTAAAGGCTATTTTGGGTCAAGGATTTCCAAATATTCCTCTCAAAGCTATTCACATCAGTGGCACTTTTTCTTGCGGTGCTGCGGTGCATGAATCTTTCTTGAAAGAAATCTGTGCCCTTTTAAAGGTCCCTCTGATCATCAAAAAAATCTCTCAAAATTCTAAAGAACTTTCTTGTTATAATTGTTCTCGCAGAAGACGGACTCTCATTTTTGAGGCTGCAAAAAAGGAAAATTTCAATACGGTTGCTTTCGGTCATCATAGAGATGATAACATTCAAACCCTTCTTCTTAATCTCTTGCACAAAGCAGAATTTGCTCCTAATATGCCTAAAATTACCCTCTACGATTATGGAGTTACAATCATTCGCCCTCTTATTTATATTCCAGAAAAAGAGATTCTAAACTTTGCAAAACTCTATGGATTTGCTCGGATCACTTGTCAATGTCCTGTTGGAAATCACTCCAAAAGAAAAGAGGTTAAAAAACTTCTCATGCAGATGGAAGAAATATTTCCAAACGCTATGACAAATCTTGCCCAAGCAGCACACATGTATGGTTCAAAAAAGGCCCTTCATTCCTTAGGATACTCATGCAAGAAATCATTGCCATAGCGATTTATGTTACAATCTTATTCCTTATCGGGTTTTGGTCCTATCGAGGACACAAAACAGCAACCGATTTTATCATTGGTTCTAGAGCTCTTAACTTTTGGCTGACAGCACTCAGTGCTCACGCTAGTGATATGAGCAGTTGGCTTTTTATGGGGTTGCCTGCTGCTATTTTTCTCGGAGGAGTTTTCGATGGGTGGTTTGCAATTGGACTGATTCTTTTTATGTTTCTTAACTGGTTTTTCATCGCCCCTCGTATCCGTTTTCAAACAGAAAAATATAACTGTTTGACCTTGTCATCTTTTTTTGAGAGTCACTTTCATGATACTTCTGGTTTGATTCGCCTTTTTACAGCGCTGATGTCTTTTGTTTTTTATACCATTTATATTTCAGCTGGAATTGTTGGAATTGGAATACTTATTGAAACCCTTTTTAATATTCATTACTCTATCGGAATTACAATTGGTATTTGTATTGTGATTCCTTATCTTTTTATTGGAGGATACACGACTTTAGCGTGGCTTGATCTTTTTCAAGGCTTTTTTTTGCTTTTTGTAATCGTTTTTGTTCCTTTGATCATCCTTCCAAAACTAGGGGGGATTTTTGCCATTACAAAAGCTCTTAAAACGCATCATCTATCAACCTCTCTGATTCCCAATTTCAGATTGGAAACTTATTTTCAAATATTTCTTGGGCTTTTTGGATGGGGACTTGGCTATTTTGGCCAACCTCATATCATCACAAAATTCATGGGAATTCGAAGAGTTAAAGATATGCGTAAATCGATGCTTGTCGGTATGAGTTGGCAGATCATTATTTTAACATTTGCCGTTTTCATTGGTCTTATGAGTGTTGCCTATTTCCATGGAAAGATTGATAACCCAGAACTCATTTTTGTTTTGATGGTGAAAGAGAATTTTATTCCATTAATAGCCGCTTTGATTTTATGTGCTGTTTTAGCAGCAACAATTTCAACTATGGACTCTCAAATTCTCGTCTTAGCTTCTATTTTGACAGAAGACTTTTATAAAAGAGTTTTTCATAAAAAAGCAACTTCTAAAAACCTTCTCTTTGTTTCCCGTCTTTCTATCTTAATTATTGCTTTTGTCTCTTATTTAATTGCCTTTTTTAAAATAAGTACAATTTATTCTCTCGTTTATTATGCTTGGTCTGGTCTTGGGGCTTCATTTGGTCCCTTATTAATTTTTTCACTGACTGTTAAACAAACAAATAAGTATGGGGCTTGGAGCGGCATTTTGTTAGGAGGGCTTACGGCTATTTTCTGGCCTTTTTTTAACAAAAACATCCCTTCTCTTATCCCTGGATTTTTAATTGGAAGTGTGGCAATATGCGTAGGATCTTTTTTAACTAGAAACAAAAATTTAAATCATGAAAAAGCCCCATATCCTTTTGACAAATGATGATGGTATCTTTTCAAGTGGCTTGAGATGTTTGTGGGAAGCTTTAGAAGAAGAAGCTCATTTATATATCGCAGCTCCTTTGCAAGAACAGTCAGGAACAGGGGCAGGAATCACCTATCGTCATCCTATTAAAGCTGAAGCAGTCAATCTCTACCCTAATGCTTATGGAATTGATGGTAAGCCAACCGACTGTGTTAGGCTTGCTTTAAATGGTCTTATCGACAAAAAAATCGACTTGATTATCTCAGGAATCAACCATGGCTCAAATGCAGGGCGTAATGTCTTATATAGTGGAACGATTGGTGCGGTTATTGAGGGCGTCATGCTTGGAATTCCAGGCATTGCTTTTTCTTATCAATGTGAAGAAGCAAAAGATTTTTTTCATATCAAACCCTATATTTTAAAGATTTTTCGTTTTCTTAATCAACATCCTCTGCCTTTGGGAACCATTCTTAACATCAATTTTCCCCATCTCCCCATTAAAAAAATCAAAGGATGTCGAATGGCACGTCAAGGTCTCCGTTATTGGACGGGAAAACTTAGAGAGACTCAAGAAGAAAAAAAAGGAGATTTTCTCTTTCACTTTGATTGGAGTGAACAAATCTACGATGAGCATCATGAAAGTGATATTGCTTTGCTTGAACAAGGGTATATCACCGCTGTTCCTTTATTGCTTAGCGAGCTGACAGATCATAAACACTTTTTGGAAGAAAAAGAGAGGTTTGATCACCATTTTTTTTCTTGAAACTTTCTTTTAGCTCCCATTTCGTATGCCCTCTCTAAAAAAACCCGCATGCTCTATTTCGCTGGTATCCCCAATAAATTCTTTCAGGTTAGGTTGTAAATTTATCCCTCGAGAATTTCTTGGCTTTTCGAAAGAGAAGTTAGAGAAATGCGGATTAGCAGCTTTTCCTTGCAGCAGTTGCTATTAATAGCTAAAATCTTTAACTCAGATAGAATAAATCAACTCATTTCCCGCCTTGCATCACTTAACAATTTATAGCAATGAGTCACGCTTATTAAAAAAATCAAAGCCTTACAGGAATTTTTTTTGTTGCTAGGTGTGAATGTTTATCACTGGTTTTTAACTGTAAATGCACGATGACTTCAATTAAAGTGACTTACTATCAATGAGTCTCGTTTCAATCTAAAAAACAAATGAGCTATTCATCTGGTTTTAGAAGAGATTTAATAAGAGTTTGTGCTTGATGCATTAAAGCAAATAAGACTGTTAGAAAGGTTATCAATAAATTTTTTATTTTAAAAGAATTCAAGGTGCCTAAAAGATATGGCATAGCGAAGTATATCTCTCCATCCAAGCATTAACCTCTAGAATCACTTCTTCAAGTTGAAGAGGCATTGCGTGACTTTGAGGAAGACCGCGCAAATGGGCTTGCCAAAACTTTTGTAGCTCTCTTAATTCTGAGTGGCTAAAGACAATCGGTCAACGTTTCTCTGTTTGCCGATGCTTAAAAACCCATTTCACAATTTTTTCCGTATCTTGACCATTTAAAATTTTTGATTTGATCATCACATTCAAGTCGTGAAAGTCCTTCATGCGACTGTTATGCGCTCCACGATAGATGATCGTTTCCAATTTTTCAGCGAAGATAAATTCTTTGGGGTAGCAGGCAATGTTGACTTCGGTTTCGAACAGCGCTCCTTTATCTCCTCTCGTTAAAGGAATAGCTAATTCTGTAGGAATGACAACATCCCCAAATCCAAGGTCAACATGAATCAGGAACCGCGCTTTGCCAAATCGTACTAACATGTTTGCTCGAACACCCGCATATTTCATGTGGGGATGAGGAAGGTTGCAAACTTCGAGATTTGTAAAATGAAACCCATCTTCTAACGGAATGCTTATGACAGAAGAAAGCACTTTTTTTAATGTTTTAACCTCATGACTCAATCTCTGGATGAGAAAATCTAGATCTTGTGTATGGCGATCCAGCTTCACATAGTGAGCTAAAAGAATCCCGCCTTTTAGAATGAAGTGAGAGCGGTAATCCGTTGCGATCTAGCAATCGTTCGAATCCTCGATTTAAGGGAATTTTCAAGTGGCGTTGTCATGTAGTCAATGATAAAATATAAGGGGTTAAATTTACTCTAAGTTGTTTGGCATATTTCTGAAGTTTTTGTAGATTCGGTTGATAGTCCTTTGCTTGAAGATAGCTTCGCAATGCTTTGATAGCAATTTCTAAGCTAAGATACCTAAAAGCATCAATAATACAACGTTCTCGATCAAAAATAGCTACCTTATAGGTTCCAATGCAGATTTTAGTGCGTCCTAAATCCATGTTCCGCATTCGAACAGATCGGATGAGATAACTCCTTGAAGATCTCTGAGAATTGGGAATGGCTAGCCAATATTCACGTGGAATTTGATCTGTTAAACCGTAGATGTCCAATGCTGAAATCAGACAAATTGTCGCGTTTGCAATGGTAGAAGCTGCTAACGCAAGATCTTCTACAAGAAGATCAACTTTGTGATGATGTTTAGGGTTTCGATACGTTCCTTTGGCAATTTTTTCTATCACTCCAAGCTTATGAAAATAAACTAAAGCATGTCTGGGAATGCCGGCTTTTAAGGCTTCCTTTACTGTAAACATCGACTTTCTGAGAAATTTTTTCAGTAAGGGGTAATATTTAGATCTTGATCTCATACTTAAATTCTACAAAAATGTACTCATTAAATCAAGTTGAGTGCATTTAGTAGAATTTATAAGCGAAAAAAATAAAAATAAGATATTGGTTATAAATAGCTTATATATTAATTATCTGATAGTTAATTTCTGTTTGTGAGACCGCAAGCTTGGTTTTTGCGCTTCCTGCAAACTCACAAATTCAACGATCATATATTTGCATTAAGCCTTCTCTTTTTTATATTTTACCGTCAAAAATCTCACTTGCATTTAGCTGGGCTTGTCTTTTCCTGGCTTCTTCTCTTAGCTGATCTTGCTACAATTTTACGGACATATAAAACGTAGACAAATCAACTATAAATTTGTCGGAGGTTTTAAATGTCAAAGGAACAAAAGCAATAGGATGGGCAATTTAAACTTGAAGCAGTAGAGTATTTTCTATCGCAAGATAAAC
>JANQJX010000013.1 GCA_028281425.1 Simkania sp. | reverse complement strand
TTTGCGAAAATCAGAAAACCATCTTTCAGGAGTAAATATGGAATGGATTCCTTCTCGACTTATCGCTTGAATTATGTAAAAAACTTGCTCATCGAGTTTGAAAATGTTTCGGTTTAGCTTCGAAAAAGGATCAAAAATCTATGGAGATGGAGCCTATAATGACGATTGTTTTGAAACCGGTTTTAGAAAGGGCCTGCCTCAAGTCGATGGCGCAAATTGGGAGCAATTTGGGGTTTAAGACTTAAAAAATTCTCGGGGGGATAAGTTTGCAACTTCACCTAAAAAAATTTATTGGATGTCCCAGCAAAGTAAAGCATATGGATTTTTCAGAGAGGGCATGCGAAGTAGAAACAAACTCTTAAGCCCCATCATCAACTAAGATTTTGGCGACTTAGATTGCAGGAGATTCTTTTCTCTAAGCCATAAGAGACTTAAAAAGAGCAGGCATTGGAGATGCCATGCAAATCTTTTTTCTCGTTCTAGGATGTATAAATAAAAGATGAGAAGCATGCAGACAAAGATATCTTACTTTAGAGGGAACAAGGATTGTTTTTCCATACTGATAATCTCCCAAAATGGGATGTCCCATCTCACTTAAATGAACACGAAGCTGGTGTGTGCGCCCCGTTCGAGGCCGGCAGCGAAGTAAAGAATATTTTTTATTTCGTTTTAAACATCTCCAAGAAGTGATTGCCAAAAGTCCTTTGTTTCCTTTTGTAACAAAAACAAATTGACCAGAAAATGAGGAAATTTTTCTAAGTTTTCCTCGAATAGTCCCCGATTTTTTTTTCACAGCTCCTTTGACAACAGCGATATAAGTTTTCTCAATTTCCCTTTTTCGAAAAAGAGTTTTGAGCTTTTGTTCCATTTCTTGATTTTTTGCAATAAGAATCAGGCCTGAAGTGGGTTTATCTAGACGGTGGACAAGATAGAGCTTTCTTTCAAGTTGCTCTTCAAAAATGTTTTGATCGGTTAAGAGACCAGATGGCTTATGGCAAATTAACAATTCCTCTTCTTCGTAGAGAAGTTTGAGTTTTAAACAGCTCTTTTTATCTTGTAATAAGAGCTTTGATACATCAAAAATGAGATGGTCTTTAAAGCAAAGAGATGTTGAAGCAAAACGCTCAACCCTTCCATTGAGAAAAAGAGCCCCTTGATCAATAGCTCTTTTAAGGGCTCTCTTGGAGCTTGTCATCCGAGTGCTTAAAAAGTTTAAAGCGCTTTTTCCTTCTTCCTCTTTACCAACGATAAAAGACTTTTTACTCATCGATTTTTTCTAAGAAATTGAGAATGAGACGGACCCCAACTCCTGTAGCCCGACTCAAATGGTAGTACTCAGGAGCATCAAGAAAAGCAACTCCAGCAATATCGAGATGAATCCAAGGGATCTCATCTGAAATAAACTCTTTGAGAAAAAGCGCTGCTGTAATAGAACCTGCAGCTCTTTTGTTTGCCGCATTTTTTATATCGGCAATATCTGATTTAAGAAGCTTTTTATAATCAGCATCAAGAGGCATGCGCCATACCCTTTCCCCTGTTTCTTCTCCTGACTCCATCAAAAGTTTCGCAAGCTTATCATGATTGGAATAAAAACCCGCGCGTACTCCACCTAATGCAACAACAATAGCCCCCGTCAAAGTAGCAAGATCGATAATGCGCTTTGGCGAAAAGTTTTTTTCTCCATAAGCAAGAGCATCAGCAAGAATCAACCGTCCTTCAGCATCAGTATTGGTAATTTCAACCGTTTTTCCAAGAAAAGACCCATAAACATCTCCCGGTTTATAACTTTTAGGACCAATGGCATTTTCTGTTGTGGGAATCAATGCTACAATATTTTTTTTAAGCTTAAGCGCTGCTGCTGATTGGATAATTCCAAGTGCAGCGGCACCTCCACTCATATCTGAACGCATATCTTCTATAAAATTTGTTGGCTTTAAATTGAGTCCTCCTGTGTCAAAAGTGACTCCTTTTCCTATAACCATTGTCAGATCATTTGATTTTTTGTCCCCCTTGTATTCGGCAATGACCAAAGCAGGGTCAATGCCTGCACCTTGACCTACTGCAAGTAAAAGATGCATATTTTCTTTTTCAAGTTTTGCTTTATTTAAGACAGTTGTTTTGACTTCCGAATGCTCCTTCGCTAAAGAGTTAGCGTAAGAGGCAAGAGAATATGGGGTGATTTCAAAACCATTTCGATTGATCAAATTGCGAGCAAGATTGACTCCTGTTAAGAGGGCACTTGTCTCTTTTAGGATAGATTCCTCTTTGAGTCCAATCAAATAAACCGTTTCTACATAAAAAGGGTTTTGATTTTTTTTTGATTTTTTTTCTTCAAAAGTATAAGAAGCAAGCCCCACTCCCTCTGAAATAGCACGTCCTATTTCTTTTAAACTCCACTTTTTTGAAGAAGGAAGAAACACATTTAAAATAGGCCACTTTTTGTTTTGACATCTTTTCATAGCTGCTGCAAAAGAACGCCGGAGAGTCTCTAATTGACATTTTTCTTCTTTCCCAAGACCTAAAAAAAGAATTCTTTTTTCCTTATCTCCAAAATGATAAAAAAGAAGGGTTTGTTCCTCCTTTCCAGTAAAATCTTTTTCTAAAATGATGGGATCTACAACCTTTTCTAAGTCTTTAGCCGAAAAGGCAATTTTTGCTTTCTTTTCATCATGAAAAAAAGGAACAATAGCAACCGATGCACTTTCCCTTATATCAGGATCACTTATTGCTTTTAACTTCATAAATTAAGGCCTTAATCATTAAAATTTTATCTTAAGAGTTTAAAAAGGAATCTCATCATCTTGTTCACCCTTTAAACTCTCGTTTCCTTGTCCCTTGTTTAAAACTTGCTCTTCTCTTTGTCCAAAAGTTCCATCGTTTCCAAAGTTTTGATTGCCTCCTGACATGTGACTTTGTTTTGCCCCTGCAAAAGTCCCTTCTTCTCTTTGCTGCGAATCACTTCGTCCAAAAGGACTAAAATTTAAATGATAGGCTGTTAAATTGAGTGAGATCTGAGAATTTCCCTCTCGGTCATGATAAATTTCAGGTTTTGCCATTTCTCCTGTTACAATGACAGCACTTCCCTTTTTGAGATGAGCAATTTTTCTATCCAAATGCTCCCCCCAAATCGTAACACGCCACCAAATTGTCTCCTCTTTTCCCGAGCGGCGCTGATTTTCTGCCATACGAAGTGTTGTGACTTTTTGTCCTGAAGAGGTAAATTTTACCTCAGGATCAGCTCCCAAATGTCCCATAATGACTAATTGATTCATATAAAACCTATCTGTTTTTAAAACATCGCCCTCAGTATAGAAAATTGCAAAAAAAAACCCAATACTTTCGTGACTTTCTCCTTTTGATGGAACTGTCTTGATCGAAATCTAAAGAAAAATTGATAGAGAAAAATTTGGACAAAAAAATGAGAAGTTGAGATAGAGGGAAAAAGAGCTTGAATTACCCTGGAGAAAAAATGTCGGGATTTCCTTCGCCTTATCCTTTTTCAAATGACCTTCCATCTGAAAGCAAGCCTCCCTCCTTTTCTTCCTCTTTTTCTCCTAAGAACTCCTACAAAAAATATTCTAACTTGAAAGCTTTTCTTTATCCGATCACTGAAACAGATGATTTTTATGATCCTTTTTCAGAACTGAGTCTTTTTCTTTCTAAAAAAGTAAAAAAAGAAATTGAAGAGAACAAAAAACCTAAAAAATGGTCCATGCAAATTGAATCAGACCTTTTAGCTAAAATTCTTCCTGAATTCAAAAAACGATTTCCCCATTATCGTCTGGGTTCTCACGCTTTAAAAAGGGTTTGGGAAAAGGTGAGTCATTACTATGAAAAACTTCAAAAACACGCCGATATCTTTAAAAAAGATGGAAGTCTTAATATTCACTCAATGATTCGAGAAAGTTTAAAAAACACCCCTTTTTCCCTATCTTCGCTCAATCTTCCTCCCTATCATCTCGCTCATCAAGTCGGAATAAAAAACAGTGAATGCATTGCAACTCTTGAAGGAAAATCTATCGATTTAGATCATCTTACTAAAATGATTTGGGTCACTCAAAAAAACTACCTCAAAGATCTTCCTCTCTTAAATACTAAAAGTCCTTATGATGACCACGATAACCTCGATAAAATCATCGTAAAAACAGTTTTAGAAACATGTGCCTCAAACACTCACATTCCGTTCCATATCCTTAAAGAAAAAGTATTGAAAAAACTAAAAATTTATGGGGATATCAAGGTCCTTATTAAAAAAAATCAGCTCACTTCCCTGCTATCTATGCTCCTTGCCAAAAAACTTCCTTTTTCTTCAACACTCTTTGTCAAATGCACTCTTTTAGAAAAAAAATCCCTTGAAATATTTATCGATTTCCAAATGGATGTCATCCAGTCAAATCCCACCATTTCACTTCATCTTCAATCTTATGAAATGATGCAACGTCTTCTTGCTTTATACCCCATTGCCAAAGCCCTTCCTAAGAATTTATCCGAGAGTCAACTAAAAGAAGCGATTTGTTTGACCTATGCCTTAACATTGCAAAAAAAGAGACCTCCTCCTCTGTCTATCGATCCAGCTCTTTTTATCTTTATCAATGCTCAAATGCACTTAATGCATGAAGAAAAATCTTTTAAAAATATCGAAAATCTCAAAAAAACTCTCACCAAAGCCTACTATCTTTGTCAAAATCTTCCTTGTCTTGAAGATGAATTATTCGAGATCTTTGAAATCCTCATTTGGCAAAAACTTGAAAAGCACCACTCCCTTCTAGAAAAACTTTCTGAATCTACAATAAGATTTTTAGAAAGAGAACTCGCAAATAATTATATCGACCATCCCAACAGTTGCTTTAAAAAAATCATTGAAAAAACCAACCAGTTCTTTAGGAAAATCGATCCATTTCCTTTTGATAGAAAGAAAAAAAGTTCTTTTTGGAATCAAGTAGAAAAAAAAGTAGAGATTTGGTCTGTTCAAAACGAGCTTCTTTGCAGGTGGATTCACTTTGATGAAACAGCCCTTTTTTACCTTTTTTTTAAGAACCTTTTAGAAAGAACCTCTCTTAAAAACTTTTCTTTCTCTTCTGTTTTAGAACAAACACTCAAGCAGTTCCCAATGCTTAAACCCTTTAAAAAAGAGGTTCACACCCGCCTTTGGATTCTCTTCCACTACCATTGGTACAAAGAGCTTTCTCAAAGGGAGGAATCTCCTTACGAACGTTTTATAAAAAAACAGCTATTTCTCTTTCAAAAAGAAAAGACAAGTCTCCTTCAACCCCTTTTAAAAGAAAAAATTCAAAAAACTTCTCAAGAAATGTTCCCTCTTATTCCATTTTCAGAAGAAGCCTTTTGATTTTTAAATAAAAGGAAACACCCAATTAAAACAAAAGGTAGACTCAAATATTGCCCCATCGTAAAAAAATGGGAACTTAAATAATAACTCTGCTCTTCTTTTAAAAATTCAATCAAAAATCGAAAAGAAAAGGTAAAAACAAAAAACAGCCCTCCTAAACGTCCCTTGATCATAAAAGCTTTAGGGTAAATGCAAAATAAAAATAAAAATAAGAAAAGATAAAAAATAGCCTCATAGAGCTGTACAGGATGTCTAGGAACAGCTGGCAATCCCCCAGCTGGATGAATAAAACAAACAGCCCAAGGGAGTTGACTGACCCGACCTAAGATTTCTTGATTGATAAAATTCCCAAAACGAATCAAAACAGCAAGGTAAGCTGCTGGGATCACAAGCAAATCTACCAAAGAGAAAAAAGAGACCATGGGGTACTTCTTTCCTTCTTTCAAGAAAAAGAAAAAAAGAGCCATTAAAATTCCAAAGGCAGCTCCATGACTTGCAAGTCCCCCCTTCCATGTTTGAATGATGATCAGGGGATTAAAAATATATTCTTCAAAATTTTCATAAAAAAGAAGATGACCAAGCCGAGCTCCAACAAGGGTGCCAATAACGATATAAACTGTTAATTTCTCTGTAAATCTAACACTTTTATCTTTGAGCGAAAAAAAAATAGAAGCCCTTTTCTTTTCCAAATAAAGGCGCATCTTAAACATTTGCACTTGAATAGAAGAGAGAAATCGCTGCACAAAAAGACGCAAAAAAGCAGGAAGAAAAACTTCTTTCTTTTCGCTTTCAAGCTGCTCATTCATCTTTTTTAAGAGTTGCAATTGTTCTTTTTTATCTCCACATAAAATTCTTTTTTTTTGTTTTGTAGAAAGCCCTTCTTCCCTACAAAAAAGCTCCCAATCTTTAACATCTAAACAAGTGAATTCTGGATAAAAACAAAGATAGCGATAAAAAAGAAAGCGAAAGAGATAAAAGGAAATAAAAAATCCAAAGGCAAATAATATTCCATACCAAAAAATGGGAAAATGGAAAAATGGAAGGCGAAAAGCAATAGGATCAGGATCCCAGTTAAACCAATAATTCATTTTACAATCTTTTAGAAATGATCCATCTTAACCCAAGTTTATCACTAAGGTGAAGAAATTGCCAACAAAACAAGATGGAACTTCGGTTGAAAAATCAATTTTCATTGAGATTCAAATTGCGTAAGGTGAGTTATTTAATTTTTAAGTCCCAATAGACAAGGGCTAGCTTTTTCTTTAAATTTTGAGGGGTTTTTGTCCCATTCTTTCATCATATATTCATACGGTGCTTTATATTTTAACCCCAAGTTGCGACCCATTCGCACCATCGACTTGGGCCCAACTTAGGGTCATAATTTCTCCAGTTGCTTAAAAGAAAATTTAATCACACCTTTATGAATTGGGAAAATACATTTTTTTAATCCAAAGTAGACGACTCAAGCGACTTTTTTAAAATCAGTGCTTCTCTAAAGTAAAGTGTGGCTCCATTCACAAGAGCCGACCCAATGATCAAATCTACCGTCCCTATCACATCAAGAGGAATAGGTAAAAATTTAAAACTCATGCCCATAAGAGCCATACAACCTATCAACACATAGTCACCTTTTGAATAAAGGTGACACAAAGAAAGAGGAAGAGTTTTTGCTTTAATACGTAAAACAACCCTTTTAACGGTTTTACATAAAACAAAGCGTCCCTTGATAAACCCTATAAAAAAAGAAAGAAAAAAAAGAAAAATGATTCCTCTTTTTAAATCTCCAAAAAGTGCAGCCATCCAAAGTATTAAAGAAAAACCCTGATAGGTATGAGAAAAAAGAGTTTTCAAAGCAAAAAACATCAATGTGATCCCCTTATAAAATAAAAATGATCCCATGATTAACCAGATAAAACCTGAAATGACAATCGCTCTTTTGTGGGTTAGCATAAAAATCCTTTAAAAAAAATCTGCACTTGATTTAACAATAATGGAACTTATAACTTATTTACAAATCCCTTTTTTTTCTTCATTAGAGAGAAAGAAAGGTTTAATAATCTTTTGACTCGGAGTCTTTTGATGAATATTTCACTTGTTTTTATTCGCATTTTTTTTGCGATTATCTCTGTTTTCTTCATGGTCACTTACATGCTAGCGCGTCCTGAAGGTATATGGGCAATCAATGCCCTAATCGGCGTTGGGATAGGGTTTGCTTTTAGCATTCTTTTGGTTGGCTTCGATATGATATTTAGAAAATTTAATCTGCGCACATTTAATATTGCAATTATTGGGCTTTTTATTGGATATCTCATGGGACAAGCTCTTGTCATCATCTTAGATGCCATCATCAGTTTTAGCAATATCGAATCACTGATACATTCTCATGTCATTGAAATCATAAAAATTGCCTTTTTCTTATTTGGTACTTATCTCGGTTCTATTATGACACTAAAAGCATCAGATGAACTTTATATCAGTATCCCTTTTGTTAAATTTGCTCCAACAGCACAAAAAAAAAGGGATCTTCTCATCGATGCTTCTATGCTCAATGATTCGAGAATTTTAGACATTTGTTCAACTGGAATCATTGACCATCACCTCATACTTCCCCGTTTTATTATCAAAGAGCTCTATGCCGAAATGGAAACAGGTGAAGATAAATCTAAAATCAAAGCACGTCATTGCTTAGAAATCATTCATAAAATGGAAGAATTACCTCACTTGGGTATCCGTTTCAATGATACTGATTTTCCTGAAGTAAAAGATACAACAAGCAAGCTGATTCGCCTTGCACGTCTTATTGATGCGAACATTTTAACAAGTGATATTAGTCGTGTTCAAATAGCATCTATTGAAGGCGTGCAAATCATTAACCTCCATTCCCTTTCTAATGCTCTTAAGCCTTTAATGGAAACAGGAGAGTTCATCAAAATCAAAGTACAAAGATATGGGAAAGAACCCCGACAAGGAGTGGGTTATCTAGATGATGGAACCATGGTTGTCATCAACGGAGGAGGAGATTTTATTGGAGAAATTATCGATGCTCAAGTCTTGTCAGTCAAACATACCTCATCAGGACGTATGATTTTTTGTAATGTTTTTGAAGATGAAACCAAAAATGATCATCCCCATCCCCATAATCAAAATCATCATTATGAAGATGATGAAAGAGATAGTTAATATTTCATGAAGGGTCTTGGAAATGATATCATCTCTATTGAACGTATCCGGCAAATAAATCGACGTTATGGCACACGTTTTTCAGAGAAAATATTAACAAAAAAAGAGCTTCTTAAATACTCAAGTTATCCAGACCCCTCTACTTTTCTAGCAGGTCGATTCACTGCTAAAGAAGCCATTGCAAAAGCCTTAGGAACCGGTTTTGGAAAAGACCTCAAATGGATAGATATAGAAATTAGTAATGACGAAAAAGGGCGTCCCTACCCCCTTTTTTCAAAAAAGATCCACCGCTCTTTTCTTTTTCCTAAAATCCTCATTTCAATTAGCCATTGCAAAGAATATGCCTCAGCCGTTGCTATTTGGTATGAATGACTTACAAAAGTCGAACCAAAGTTAAAGAAGAGAAAAGGGAAAGCGGTATTCAAAAGTGAATCGATTTTCATATTCTGGAAAAAAGCGCGCATATATGCGATAGGTATAACGAAGAGAAAGAGTTCCCCAAACCTCAAAGAGAAAATGATAAGAAGCCCCAAGATCTACCGAACGATGAGCAATTTTTGCAAATCCATTGAAATGATCAATAAAGATTTTCTTTCGATTTCCAAAGCCAAAATACCCTTTCACAAAAGCCTCCAAATGATGACGAAAGCGATAATTGAATTTGAAAGAAAGTTTCTGCTTTGACCAAAGAGAACCCCGATTTGCCGATCCTACACCCAAATAACTATAAAGACGATAATTCCAATGATAATCCTTTGCAATCTCCTTTCCCAATGCCCATCCCCATTCTAAATTCCCCTGTGCATGATAAGGAGAACTGACATCGCGCAAGCTTCGTGTCGGAACATAAAAAATTTGAATATTCGATGCTAAGCTTATAGGATCTTTTGAAATATCGTTTAAAAAAAGATAGCGCAACTGTAATCCCACTCGATTTGTCCCCCAAGAAAGACGCCTTGTATTGGAAAAATTAGCTTCAGTTTGAATGTCTAGGGTTGGTAAAAAACTCACTCCTAAATTCAAGTCTAACCATTGATCATGAGAAGAATAAGACAATTTTTTCCCACCTGAATTAACCTGGGAGTAGAAACTATAAGAGTAGGAAGGACGCATTTCAAGCTGAGCAATGGTTCCAAACCAAGGACTTACCTCAAATCCAAACAAAACCAAAGGGATAAAAAAGAAGAAGAAAAAGTACCTAAGCATCAATTTTAAGCTTTGTGAGATAACGTTCTGCATCCAATGCTGCCATACATCCACTTCCGGCAGCAGAAATCGCTTGTCTATAGACTTTATCTTGAACATCTCCAGCTGCAAAAACCCCTTCAATATCCGTGCATGTTGAATAGGGTTTCACAATAAGATAACCCATTTCATCTGTTTTAAGTTGATTTTGAATAAAAGATGTATTGGGATTGTGTCCGATGGCAAAAAAAACCCCAGCTGCAACATGTTTGGTCTCTTTTTGAGTCTGCACATTTTGGAGAGTGACCGAAGTGACCACATCTTTCCCTTCAACTCTTTTTAAAACATGATTCCACAAAATTTTAATTTTTGGGTTTTTAAAAGCATGTTCTGCCATCACCTTTGAAGCACGCAACTGATCCCGTCTATGCACAATATAGACTTGTCTTCCATATTTTGTTAAAAAGAGGGCCTCCTCAACAGCTGTATCTCCTCCTCCAATCACAAAAAGTTCTCTATCTCGGAAAATCGGCATTGCACCATCACACACAGCACAAGCCGTCACTCCCTTTTGCCAAAATTCCCCATCTCTTGTTCCTTCAATATCAAGACGTTTAGCAGTAGCTCCCGTTGCAATAATCAAACTATCGGTAAGCACCTTTAACTTAGTCCCCTCAACCCGAAAAGGATGTTTTGATAAGTCAACAGCTTGAACATCTTCTTTGATCACTTGAGTCCCAAAACGCTCCGCTTGCTTTTTGCAGGCTTCCATCAATTTGGGTCCGCTAATTCCCTCAGGAAATCCTGGAAAGTTTTCAACCTCAGTGGTCATCATGAGTTGCCCTCCAGCTGCACCAGAAAAAAACCCCTCATACAAAAGGGGAGAAAGATTTGCTCTGGCCGCATAAATGGCTGCTGTAAAACCCGCAGGACCCGATCCGATAATCACAAGTTTGTGTTTTTCCATATCGACCCCCTATCACTTGATTTGATGATTTTCCTTTAACTCGATAAGCTGCATTCTTTTCGATGTCACACAACCTGTTCCCTTGAAATGGATATAGGAAAGCGACTTAAAAGAAATCGTTAGCCCCCATTTCTCATAAGCCTTCTTTGAAAATTTGAAACATCTGTTACCTCAAATATTCTAAGCAACCCTTGAAAATATGCCTAAATATTCCTTGCGCAGGGCCAATTGTGAAATCTCGAAAAAACGTCACTGTCCAATTTTCCTTCTCAATCTTGTGAGAACTAGGAATTAAAACCGATTTTCAAAAACAGCTTTTCTTACTAGACATTCATGGAAACAAGAAAATATCATATAGAAAAAACCGCAGATCATCGAATTTAACTTAGTGTGACACTTTAAATGCAATTAAGGCAAGTTTTATGCCCTGCATGAAAAAAGAGTCTATCCCATATTTTTACGTAAGCTTAAGCAAAACCAAGGCCCTCTATTTCGCTGGGACATCCAATAAATCCTCAACGCTTAAAAGTTTTGACATCCTCCTCTCCGTAAACGAAGAGGATTCCCTAGTGCTTCAACAGCACTTTGGAGAGTTAAGCATGCATTGCTGCTTTCCTACTAGTTCCTACTTCATAGAGGTTGCCAACGCATTCTCTCCACAGGCTAACACCCGATGCCCTCGGGCTAAAATATTTCATGCTCCAACGTGAT
>JANQJX010000012.1 GCA_028281425.1 Simkania sp. | reverse complement strand
TTTGCGAAAATCAGAAAACCATCTTTCAGGAGTAAATATGGAATGGATTCCTTCTCGACTTATCGCTTGAATTATGTAAAAAACTTGCTCATCGAGTTTTAGTTTAGAAAAATCAGAAAATAATATTTCTTGATTTCTCTGATAGTCAGATAGACTTTGCTTCTTTCCATAAGTCTACCTACCCTCTGCACTTTATCGTCCCTTTTGCTATGTATTTTACTTTATCTTTGACAGTGTGTGATGGTAAAAAAAAACAACATTTCTAAAACTTTAATGGAGAAGAAAAAAATGTTTGACTAAAACCAGCGCGATTAGAGAACAAGTCTATTGTTAAAACCAATTGAAGTTTATTATATTTTTTGCAACAATCGCTTTTTATTTAGCAATAAGGTACATTATGAAGCGATTCATTGCAGTTTTGAGTGTCATTTTATTTCCTTTATTTCTCCATTCAAATTTGGATCTCGATGAACTCTATGAAAATGCTTCAGCAATTGTTGTTGAGGTACAAGGAGTTGAAAAATCAATATGTTGGTTTAACAATTCAACAACATCTTACTCAATTCATGGATTTTTTTTAAATCCTGATGGATATGTTGTGACTTGCAAAAGTTTTGTAGAAGATCTGGAAGACTTCAAGGTGATGTGGGTAGATAAAAATGGGTATCCCTATTGTTTAGATGCAACACTTATTTTAGAACATCCTACAAGAAACGTAGCCCTTTTAAAAGTAGATCATCCAAATGGAGAACCATTTCCCCACCGTCCCCTTAAATTTGATTTAATGAAGCCTAAATCTTGGATTTTTCTCTCAACTTCAAACTACTATGAGCAAGAACATTACCCTGTCATAGGCCAGGTCCTATACTCAATAGCTAATAAAGAAAACTCCCATGACGCTATGATATCAATTCCTAAGAGTAATGGAGGAACAGGCGCTCCAATCTTTGACTTGGATGGATCGGTTATTGGCATTCAAACCGGTTATTATGTCAAGAACTCTTTTATATGTTGCTTGCCTATTTTTTACTTAGAAGAATGGATTAATCAGAAATTAAGTAAGATAAAATAAACTGCTTTTTTCTTACTTTAATTTCAATTAAATTCACCCTACTCTTTTTTTTGTTGTTAAAAATCAATTGTAGTTTTTTACAAGGAGATGAATTATGAAGCGATTCATTGCAGTTTTGAGTGTCATTTTATTCCCTTTGTTTCTCTATTCAAATTTGGATCTCGATGAACTCTGCGAAAAGGTTTCAACAATTGTTGTTGAAGTACAAGGGATGGAAAAATCCACATGGTTTAATCATTCAACAACTTCTTACTCAATTCATGGATTTTTTTTAAATCCTGATGGATATGTTGTGACCTGCAAAAGTCTTTTAGAAAATCTGGAAAATCTCAAGGTGATGTGGACAGATAAAAATGAGCGCCCCTATTGTTTAGATGCAACACTTATTTTAGAGCATCCTACAAGAGATGTAGCCCTTTTAAAGGTAGATCATCCAAATGGAGAACCATTTCCTCACTGTCCTCTCAAATTTGATCCAATAAAACTCAAGTCTTGGGTTTTTCTTTCAAACATAAATTACTATAAGCAAGAAAATTATCCTCGTGTAGGAAAGGTATTGAAATTTACAAGTCATAAGGAAAATATTCATAACGTGATGCTTTCGATTTCTTCTGTTAATGGGGGAATAGGATGCCCGGTCTTTGACTTGAATGGATCAATTATTGGAGTTCAAGTCAATTATTATGTCAATAAAGATCTTATCTGCTGCTTGCCTATTTTCCACTTAAAAAAGTGGATCCATGAAGAATTACCAGAGCCTTTACGTCACCAAATTTAACCTAAAATTCCAGAAGGTTCATACCCCAAGTTGCATTTGCACCATCGACTTGGAGAAATGACATAGAGATACGAGGTGAGCGCCAAACAAAGGTGCGTCCACCTTAGCGAAGGGGCGAAACGAAGTAGATTCATTATTTCTATCAAAAGCGATGGGGTGTGAACGTGCTTTTAGCAAATGCTTTATTGTGTCACCCAAAATAAAAAAGAGCACTTTCAACATAAAGCCTTTGGGGGTGTTCGCCTTCATGTCTCTTGGCATTCATCCCTATTTTAAGCCACCCCTGAAAAAATCCGCATGCTCTGTTTCACTCACACATCCTATAAATTCTTTTAGGTGAGGTTACAAACTTATCCCCTCGAGAATTTCTTAAGTCTCAAAAAACAACCTGTGTGCCTTTTCGAAAGAGGGGGCATGCAAAATGGGGGTTAGCCTCTCTTTCGAAAATCCAAGAAATCAGATTTTAAGCAATCCCTTGAGATAGAGATCCTACTTCGGTAAAGGACCTCGTCAAGAGATATCACTAATCAATCCAAGTTGCCGAATAGTACTTCTTCTCATCGATTTGATTTTCTTTCTTAGAGACATAAACCGCTGCAACCGCATCCCCTAAAATATTGACAACAGTTCCTGACATATCACGCAAACGATCAATTCCGGCAACAAGAGCAATCCCTTCTAAAGGAAGTCCCATTCCACTTAAAACAATAGAAAGCATGACAAGACCACTTCCTGGAATTCCTGCTGTTCCAATAGCTGAAATGAGAGTTGTGACAGATAAAATTAAAACTTTCACAGCTGTCACCTCAATCCCATAAGCTTGAGCAATAAAAATTGATAAAACAGCTTGCCCAATTGCCGTTCCATTCATATTAATTGTTGATCCAAGAGAGAGAACAAAGCCAGAAATATCTGAAGAAAGTCCCAAATGATCTCTTGCACAACTCAAGGAAACAGGAAGAGTAGCTGAGCTGCTACTCGTTGTAAAAGCAACTACAATCGCATCTTTCATTCCTTTGAAAAAAGGGGCAATTTTCATCTTGGCCATTAAGCGTAAAGAAAGGGTAAAAACAATAAAAACCTGAAGGAAGCATGCAATAAAAATACATAAAACAGCCCAAAGAAGAGGTAAAATCAATTTAGATCCAATCACTCCTATTGCAGTTGCAATCAAAGCAAAAACACCATAAGGAGCAAAACGCATCACAACATGGGTTAAACTAGCCATCACTTCACTAATCGACTCAATAAACTTGAGAATCACCTTCCCCTTTTCTTTAGATAGCGTGATTGCAAAAGAAAAGAAGATTGCAAAAACAATGATTTGCAATATATTTCCTTCAGAAAAAGAGGCAAAAGGATTAGATGGAACAATAGAAAAAATAAAATCGATAAGATTGAGTGTTTCATTATTGGTAGCTCCTAGTGGGATCGCAATATTAAGCTCTTTTCCAGGCTGAACCAAATAAACAAGAAGGAGTCCAAAACCAATTGCAACCAGTGTAGAAAGAACATAAAAAATAAGGGTACGAGCTCCAATCCTTCCCAATTTGCGTGGATCATTGATATGACACATCCCTGTGACAAGAGAAGAAAATACAATAAGCCCCACAACCATTTTGAGAAGATCAATAAAGGCTTTCCCAACAAGGGATAACAATTCAATTTCTCGGTTGAGAATCAGTCCTGTAATGACTCCTAGGACAAGTCCGATTAAAATTTTAAGCCAAGGTTTCATATTTCTTTAAACTCGAAAGCCCTTATACATGTCTATTTTTTTCAATTTGGATTCCTCTAACCTTAAGTTTCCTTAACTGGCCTTGTATAATTTTATAGAAACCAACAAAAAAAATCCAGTGATTTGAAGTCAAGCCAAATGAACCATTAGAAAAAACAGGGGAAGATTTACAACTTAACCTCAAAAAATTTATTGGATGTTTGAGTGAAATAGAGCATGCGGATTTTTCTAGATTAGGCATGTAAAATACAGATTAAAGAACGCGAATTCTGAAGTGGGCCTGTCTTGAACTGAAAAATTTTTCGGATCTATTGAGATTTTTTTCGAAAATTGTGAAAGATGCAAATTCACTAGACTCTTGAGGGCAAAAGGAGATGCGACTTTTTCAAGCCTAAAGAAAAAAGATCCTTTAGACGAGGATTCTCCAGTTCAAGGCAAGCCCGCTTCAGAATTTGCGTTAAAGAGAAAGAGTTCTTTGTCTGACAACTTCATAGAGAAGCAATGTAGTTGCAGCAGCAACATTTAAGCTATCAGCACTCCCTTTCATTGGGATTTTTACTTTTAAATCGGCATTTTCTAACCAAAACGTTGAAAGGCCAAGTTGTTCAGTCCCGAGAATAAGCGCAAGAGGACCACTTAAAAACGCATTTGTATAAATTTGATCGGTACACGGCATTGCCGCAATAATTTGAATCTTCTTTTTTTTGAGAAATTTTAAAAGCGCTTCTTTCTCTTGGACAAAAAAAGGAACCGAAAAAAGGGTCCCAACACTTGCTCTCACCACATTTGGATTATAAATATCTGCTTTGGGGTCACAAAGAATGAAAGCATCTACTCCTGCTCCATCACACGATCTTAACATTGATCCCAAATTCCCCGGTTTTTCAATAGCTTCAGCGATGAGAAAAAAGGGGACTTCACTCAGCTTTAACTCAGAAAAAGGAGAGAATTCTATCTCAGCAATTGCAAGCAATCCATCAGGGCGATCTCGATAAGAGAGTTTCTCAAAAATAGCTGGGCTCACTTCAACCGTCTCTATGAAATGAACGCTCTTGGCTTTTCGAATGAGTGCCCATTCATTCGACTTTAAAAAGTGATTTGGTGAGTAAAAAAGCATTTTGAGTTTAGCCTTCCCTTCGATAGCCCTTAGTAATTCTCGGTAACCTTCAATAAGGTAAAGCTTGCTCTTTTCCCTTTCTCTTTTTTGACGTAATTTCACGATTTTTTTTACAAGAGGATTTTGGAAACTTATAATTTTCCTATCCATACCACCTCGCATAAGAACCACTTGGCAAAGAAAAAGAGCTCGGAGAAGAAATTAGCATCTCTTTTGCTTCAATGTCTTCTCTACAAAAAATCTGCTCTAATACATTCTGAAGAGCTCTTGGTGTAAAAAGAGAGGTATGTGTTGTTAAAACAATAAATCTTTTTTTTGATTTTAAAACTTCTCTGCATAGCTTAAGCAGCATGATTAAGTCCCTCTCAATTTTAAATACTTGCCCTTGAGAGCCTCGCCCAAAGGTAGGAGGATCTAAGAGAATTCCATGATACTCTCTTTTTCTCTTAATCTCTCGCTTTAAAAATTTCATTGCATCATCGACAATAAAGCGGATAGGTGCTTTTTCAAGTTTATTTAAACGGACATTCTCCTTGGCCCAATAAATCATTTTTTTAGAAGCATCAAGGTGGGTGACATGCGCCCCTGCTTTAGCAAGAGCCAAAGTAGCTCCTCCCGAATAAGCAAAAAGATTAAGAAAATGAAATTCCCTTGATCTAACTTTTTCTTGCATCCATTTCCAATGCATTGCATGTTCTGGAAATAATCCTACATGACCAAAATCGGTAAAGTCTAATTTAAAACGAAAAGAGTTAAAAAATATTTCAAATGGAGAGGGGGTTTTAACTCTCTTCCAAAGATTTTCTTGAGAACGTACAAATTCCCCATCATATTTTTTCCACGCATCTGGAAGAAGAGGTTCCCATAAGGCTTGAGGACAAGGACGAATCAGCTTAAAAGGACCAAAAGCCTCTAATTTTTTCCCATACCCACTATCGATCAGTTGATAAGTATCCATTTCACTTTCCAAAAGGAGAAATATGATAAGCAATCAAGCGAAAAAAATGGCTAAAAAGAAAGGTTCCTGCATATTCAATCATCAAGTCTCTTGATCCTTTTTCTTTTAAGCAAAATGAGCAAACCCACACTTCTTTTCCTTTTTCGGCAATCGCTCCCCAGATGGTTCCAACTGGCTTTTCTTTGCTTCCTCCTAAAGGACCTGCAATTCCCGATACAGCAATTGCATAGTCAGCCTGAGAGAGTTTGAGGGCCTGGGTTGCCATTTCAAAAACCGTCTCTTGACTTACAGCTCCAAAACTCTTCAGCGTTGTTTCACTGACACCTAGCAATTCTTTTTTTAAAAAGTTTGAATAGCTTACAATACTTCCTAAAAAGTAGTTAGAAGCACCACTATATTGGGTGAGCCTTGCCGCCATTTTTCCTCCTGTACATGATTCGGCAAGAATTAAACTCTTTTTCTTAGCAATCAGATGTTGATGAACAGCTTTTTCAATATTTTTCTCTTCATAAGAAAATAGATGATGTTCAAAATGCTTTTTAAAAAATTGAACTGCCGGTTTTAATTTTTCATTCCCCTCTTTTTGATCTTTTGCTTCAACACTCAAATACAGAGAAAGGGTTCCGTAAGAAGGACAAATACCCATTTCGATTTCGGGTGTTTTTTTTTCCCACTCACGCAAATAAGGATCAACCATTTGTTCGGAAAGAAGGCAAAAATAAAGAGAGGTTTGGAAACGCTTTCTTAATTTCTTTTTTGCAAGATATAAAAGCACCTTCTCCCTAAGAAGTCTCTCCATTTGAATCGGAACCCCAGGAAGAGCAATCAAAGCTTTCTCCTCTTTTTCTAAAATAAATCCAGGAGCTGTCCCAATCGGATTGGATAAAATGTTTGCTCCTTCTAAAACCATCGACTGATCTCTAAGTGTTTCAAACTTGCCAAATCTTCTTTCGAGATCTAAAGCAAGATCCTTATTAAACAAGAGCTTTCTTTGAAAAATATCTCCAAACACCTCTCTTGTAATATCATCTCTTGTAGGACCAAGCCCCCCTGTTGTTATGACAATAGACACCCGTTTAAGAGCCTTTCCAACTTCCTCCTTCAAGCATTTATAATTGTCAGATAAAACGGTCATCCTCTCTATAGCATACCCTTTCTCGATTAAAACCTGTCCGATTAAAGCTCCATTGAGATTCAATGTTTGCCCACTGAGCAATTCTGCTCCTATTGTAATAAGTTCTATTGTCATTTTTTCCTTCTTTCTACTTCAAGTCCTTGCTCATTTAAACTTTTATATGTATGAATCCAACTGAAACAATTTTTTCCAAGACGCATTTGACCATTTATCCTTTCTCCATCCACCAAAAAAAACACAGGATCGCTTTTGGAGCGTATAAAACGCATCAAGGAACGAAAAAGAAGGTTATTTGGAAAGGGTTTTTGTTTCATGGTTTTTATCACATCCCCCTTTTTCGAATTAGAATAAAGGGTAGGATAAGAAAACTGAAGACCCCAGCTGACAAGTTCTTTGCCACTGACCATTGAATGAAAGGTTTTATTTTCTTTGCAAAAATTAAACCGATGTAAAGAGAGTTGAATCGTTGGCTCTAACATTTTAAGAAGAAGTTTTTCTTTCACCTCCATCGCATAAAAACTCTTTGGTGTGCTTGATAAAACAGCTGAAAAAAGAGACTTTGAAAGCGTTAAATGAGAAAAATCTCCTTTTTTTAACCCTTTCACGTAAAGCGCATACCCCTCTAAAAATTGTTTTTTAGAAAAAATGATTTCTTTTTCAAGGGCAAGCTTTGAGACATTATAGAGAGCAAAAGAAGGAAGATAAGAAAAAAGATCTTCCATCTCTTCTGTATCGAAAAGCACACGATAAAAAAGGGGTTTTGAAGATTGGAAAAATCCCTCAATATGGGGATGACTGATGCGAAATACCATGTTTCGTTTCCTTTTGGCTCTTTTTTTGCATCAAAGACTTGATCATGAGTTGCATAATCCCAAAGAAAATAGAAATATCAGCAATATTAAACACAGGAAATGAATATCCCCACAAGATAAAATGAAATAAATCAATTACAGCTCCATAAAAAAAATAATCTAAAATATTGCTTAGAGCTCCTATTATAATAAGAAGAAGGGGAAAAGTTTTTTTACTTTCTCGATGACCAAAGAAAAAATAAAAAATGATTCCAAACAAAATAAGAAGACGTATGGGCATCAAAATAAGAGGATAAGAACCCAAAAGTCCCCATGCTCCCCCAGGATTCATCACTTTATTCAAACAAAAATCAATGCCAAGGAAATTTTGAAATACTTTGATACCTCCATAGGGGAAAGAAAAGTTCTCCCACGCCTGAGAAGGAGCAAAAAAATGATAAGCCCATATTTTAGAAAAACGATCTAAGGAAAAAAGAAAAAAACCTATGATAAGAAACCACTTGATCTCTTTTCTATAGCCCTTTCTCATAATTCTCCTGAGCTTCTACGGTCATTGTTGCATAAGGAATAGCTTCTAAGCGTTTAATAGGAATAGGTTTTCCCGAAACATCACAAATGCCATAATTTCCTTCATGAATCTTCTCTAGGGATCTTTCAATCTGACGTAATATAATCTGCTCCTTTCCTGAAATTTCAATTGAAATGGTTTGATCAAAATCATCTGTTCCTTCATCAGCTTGATGTTGAGAATACCCTTTGGGTTCTTCTTTGTTTTTAACATCTTCTGAAACCCTTTCAATTGTTCGAATCAATTGCCCTTTAAGTTCTTCTAATCGTTTTTTAAATATCTCAATTTCATTTTTTGTAAGCCCCATTTCAGATCTTCTTCCTTATATTTGTATTTTTTTTTCATCTGCAGAAGCAGTATTAATTGCATCGACAATTTCATCAAGATCTTTAAATCGTCTATAAACACAAGCAAAACGAATATAAGCAACTTGATCTAGATGACGCAAATGTTCCATGACAATTTCCCCAAGTTTAAGAGCTTCAATTTCCCTGATTTGTGCTTCTAAAAGTTCTCTCACAATTGCAGAGGCTAAATCACGCACTCGATCATGGCTAATACGAGTATGCCGACAAGCAGCATCAATGCCTTTGATAAGTTTTTCCAACTCAAAATCTTCATAAAGACCATCTCTCTTCTTCACTTGAAGAGAAATATCCATTGTTTCAAATGTCGTAAAACGTCTCAAACATTTTAAACATTCTCGCCGCCTCCGAATACTCTTAGTATCACTTGTATTTCGCGAATCGGTCACTTTGGATTCATCATGAAAACAAAAAGGACATTTCATCAACTTTCTTTAATTTAAGATTAAAAAGAAATTTCTTTCAATTTTAGAGGTGTGATTTTTTTTAAATAAATCTATTTAACTCACCTTACGCAAAACGAGAAGCAGTCGCATTGAATCTAAAGCATTTATTTTCCATCTCCTCACCAAAATAAGTTTAAAATTCAGATGATTAGGGTAAGATTTCCATATTTCTCAATAAAAGTATAGCCAGAAAGGAGAATCATCTACTTTTGCAAAGATTAGGTTACAATATTTTTTTTTTATAAAAAATCTTTTTGTCTGATCTTGCCTCATTGACATCCTCCTCTCCGTAAACGAAGAGGATTCCCTAGTGCTTTAACAGCACTTTGGAAAGTAGGCATGCATCGCTGCTTCCTACTAGTTCCTGCTTCATAGAGGTTGCCAACGCATTCTCTCCACAGGCTAACACCCGATGCCCTCGGGCTAAAATA
>JANQJX010000010.1 GCA_028281425.1 Simkania sp. | reverse complement strand
TACTTATTATCAGCATCTTAAGGATTCTATATCTATGGAAATTAGGAGATTTTATCTGAAAGATGCGAAAGTTGGGCTAGAATGAAATCCGGGGTTATACCTTCTCCAATTGCTTAAAAGAAAGTTTCATCATACCTTGTATGAATTGGGACAATAAAGTTTAGGGGATATGAGAACTCTTTTCAGGGTATTTGATACGTAAGTGGCGAGTGACTGAAAGATTTTTTATGATGGTTTGTTTGATCGTATTGAACTCTTTAAAGGTCAGTTCACATTCATCAAATTGCCCATCTTTGAGCTTTTCTTGAATAAGATTTTCAACGAGTTCGGTAATTGTCTCCTCACTGACTTCCTCTAAAGATCGAGAGGCAGCTTCAACAGTATCTGCCATCATAATGATTGCCGATTCCTTGGACCGAGGTTTAGGTCCCGGATAACGAAATTCCTTTTCATCAACAGCATCGGTATCACTGTTCATTTGCTCCAATTGTTTACAGTAAAAGTAGTAAACAAGTGTCGTGCCATGATGTTCTCGAATGATATCGATAAAACTCTGAGACAGGCCATGCTTGCGTGCTAATATTTCCCCATCGGTCACATGAGCAATAATGACATGAGCAGATTCGATAGGGGTTAAAAGCTGATGGATATTAAACCCCCCCATCTGATTTTCAACAAAATAGTGAGGATTAAAGAGCTTTCCAATATCATGATACAGCGTCGAAACACGACAAAATAGCCCATTGATTCCAATGGCTTGTGCTGCAGCTTCTGCAATACTCCCAACAACTAAACAGTGTTGATAGGTCCCTGGTGCTTCAACACTTAAACGGTGCAAAAGTTCATTGTTAGGATCCATATATTCCATTAACGTAATGTCGGTCATAATATGAAAAATCGATTCAAAGATCGGAAGTAATCCTACAACAAGAATAGAAGTCAATACAAGAAAAGCAAAGGTACTTGTAAAATCGGATAAGGTGTAAGGATCCCAAAAAGTATCTAGCAAAAAGTTATAAATGAAAAAAACCGGAATAGAAAAAAGCCAAATTTTAAAGCAAACAACAAACACCTCTTTCCTCTTCCGTATCTCACGACATGCTAAAACAGCTATAATTCCTGTAATGATATTGATAATTAAAAAACGGCTATGATCAACAGCAAGAGAAAAATTAAAAATCACACTTAGAAAACAAGCACAAAACAAAGCCAATTCAGCATTTAATAAGATAGCCAATAAAATAGCAACAAAAGGAATAAAGAGGGGAAAGCGAACAACTTCTAAAAGACCTGTTTTATTATGTAAAAGAAAAAATTCTGTTAATTTTGCAAGAAGCAAAGTCAGAATGAGAATTGTCGTAAAAAGAGAGAGCTTTTCTACCGATTCGAGAAGCTTAGGATGACTCATTTTGAGATAAAAAGTCAAAAGAAGGACAATGATGAACGCAAAAATAAAACTTCCGCATAAAGTGAGCGGTTCCCATAATTTTTTCTCTTTTGTAAGCACTTTTTTCATCGCTTTAAGCATCGCAATGTGCATAGATAAGACTGTCTCCCCCTGATCAACAATCCGACTGCCAGCCTCTACATGCTTGAGTTTTTCAGGAATTGTTGCTGCAACTTTGTTACGCAAAGAGCGTTGCAAAGAAGTATCTATTTTTAGCGTCCAGAGAAGAGGATAAAAATATTCCATCACATAACTTGCTGCCATAGGATTGACTTGTTTTTTTTCGATAGAAATTTTTTCAACAGCAGTCCAAAAACTTTTAGGAAGAGTTAGAGGAGTATCTTCAAAGTTAGAAGGAAGAAGATAGAAATTTTGTTTTAAAAGATGTAGAGATTTGAGCCTTTGCAATGTTCTAGGATCGGAAAACCTGACTTCGGATAAAACATTTTTGATATTAACAACCGCTTGATACATTTGTTCAAAGGTCACTTGAGGAAAAAGCTCGCGCCAATGTTGACTTTGAAAAAGAGAATTTTCAAACTGAAATTGCCGATCTCTAACATCTTTTGGATGAATACGGTAGATAGTTCCAATATCACGTGCAGATTCTTGGCGAAGAATCATTGTCCGTTCTTCATCGGGAAACACAAAGTCAACTGGAGCGACAATATATCGCTTGGCCTTACCACCAACTTCAAGGGTTTCAACTCGAACTTCGCGAAAATGAATAAAAAAGGCAAAAGCTAATAAGAGACAAAAACCAACTAAAAGCCTTTTCCCTAAATTATCTTTTTTAAGTGTTAGGCCCCAAATAGGCTTACCTTTTGATTCGTCGGCCATATAAAACCGCTATTCCATCGAAAAGTTCCTTAACCCATACCATAATAGAAGACAATAAAAAGCATTTTTTTCAAAATCTGTTTAGAGATTCTCAAATCCTATCTTTTAAGGACCTCTTTTCTAAATCATATGAGCTTTTGATTCACTTTACCAAATTCTCTGATTTATTCCTCTTGATATTTTATGTTTTTAACATAGAAAATAAGAAAAAAGAGCAGGGTTAAATTCGGATAACCGTATAAACCGTATACAAATGACAGCACCCTTTTAAAGTTAAAGCGTGAAAAAGAGGCCTTAAAATTATAAAATGAAAAGATATCGAGGTTTAGCAAGTCAATACCGCCCTCAAAAATTTTCCGAAGTTTTTGAACAAACAACTGCCGTCATCACGCTTAAAAATGCCATTCAGATGAACCACATTGGACATGCCTATCTCTTTTGTGGGATGCGTGGAACGGGGAAAACGACTCTTGCTCGCCTTCTTGCTAAAGCGATCAATTGCAATCATCTCCTTCCCGATCAAGAACCTTGTAACACATGCTCTTCTTGCATAGAAATCACTTCTGGCCATTCTCTTGATGTCATTGAAATCGACGGGGCATCCAATCGAGGCATTGATGATATTCGCAATTTAAATGAAACGGTCAATTATGCAGCATCTAACGGAAAATATAAGATTTATATCATCGATGAAGTCCATATGTTGACCAAAGAAGCTTTTAATGCTCTTCTTAAAACTCTCGAAGAACCCCCACAACATGTCATCTTTTGCTTTGCAACAACAGAACCTCACAAAATCCCTCCAACGATTATAAGCCGCTGTCAACGTTTTGATCTTAAACCTATTCCCTCTCAGAAAATGGTCGAAAAGCTCAAAAATATTCTCAATGATCTCAACTTAGAAGGAGATCTTTTAGCTCTTCAACAGATCGCTTCCCATGCAGAAGGAAGTCTAAGAGATGCCGAATCTCTACTTGACCAACTTCTTTGCTTCCAAGAAGGCTCTATCCAAGCAAAAAGCGTGAAAAAAATGCTTGGAACTCCTCCTTTAACTCTTTTTTTTGCTCTTGACACCGCTGCCTTCAAATACGACCTTACATTTCCTTTTGAAATGAGCAGACAAATTTTTAATGAGGGCTATCATATAAAGTTTTTTTTAGAGCATCTTATTTCCCACTATCGAAACATTTTACTGATTCAACTTGGGAAAAAAGAAGCTCTTCCCCTTTTCCTATCTCAAGAAGAAAAAGAGACATATGAAAAAAAAAGCACTTATTATACAAAAGAGCAGGTGCTTGAAATGATGACTCTTATTAGTTCAGAATGTGACCATATTCAAAAAAGCCCTTTCCAACGCATTGATCTTGAAATTCTCCTCCTGCGTCTTTTACGTCTCATGAAAAAAATGTCTCTAGATCAATTAGTTGAAGAACTTGTCAATCTCAAAACTCTTGTGTGTTCTTCTAATGAAACCAAATCTTCTTCGACTTCAGAAGAAAAAACTCTTCCCATCTCCCCTTTCAAAGAGGCTCCATTCCCTTCTTCTTCTGAAAAAACTCTTCCTTCTTCAGAATCGGTCTATGAAATGGATAAAAAGCTTAAAAAAAGAATTAAACATGATCAAATTTTATATTTTGCTGCAGTTGAGTTAAATGGCTCTATTAAAAAAGGATAAAAAATTCATCGATTTTTGTTTTTATATGTGCTAGAATGGATTAAAAAATGATATGAGGTTCTTTTATGGGAAGTGGCTATTCAAAAATGAAAAAGCAGGCACGTCAATTCCAAGATCAATTTGCTAAAATGCAAGAGCAAATGGAAAACCTCGAAGCAACCGGAAGTGCAGGCAATGGGCTTGTTCAAGTCACATTAGTCGGAAACCACAAACTTAAAAAGATTAAAATCAAACCCGAATGTATCGATCTAGAAGATATTGAAGGGTTAGAAGATCTCATTCAAGCTGCTCATGAAGATGCACGTTTAAAACTTGAAGAAAACAGTCCTAATTCTTCCCTTTTAAATCAACTTCCTATTTAAGGGTAAGGGATTAAAAAGAGATTCTATTAAACCCATGATTGCTGTCTAATCTTCTGCTCTGCATCAAAAGAGACGGCACTCGAAATGCAAGCTAATCTAAAAAAATTTATTGGGTGTATCAGCAAAGATTTTTCTAAAATGGGTACGGGAAATAAGGGCTAAGGATAGATGTTGAGCAGTCTTTTCATCATCTCACCTTCTTCTTACATTATGAGAAATTTGAGCAATATACTTTTCAAATTTTTCCTGAAGAAATTTTTCAATAGCATGGCAGGTATTTAAAGAAAAAACATCATCGATTAAATCTTCACATTCTTTAAGACTGACCTTGCCTGCCATTTCTTTAATGATGGGAATATGACGCGGAGCACAAGAAAAAATCCTGATTCCAAGACCCAAAAGAAGAGGAATCATAAGAGGATCGGAAGCCATTTCTCCGCATAAACTCACCGGGATATTTTTTTGATGACCCACTTTTGCAACCTGATAAATCATCCGAATAATGCTGGGATGGGTGGATTTATAAAAAGAATGCATATCTTGATGAGTACGATCCATTGCTAAAGTGTATTGCATCAAATCGTTGGTCCCAATAGAAAGAAAATCACATTCCTTTGCAATAAGATCACAAATCATCACTGCAGAAGGAACTTCTATCATGGATCCAACTAGGATTTCATCAGCAACACTTATCCCTTTTTTTCTAAGTTCTATCGCGACTTCTTGAATGAGCTGTTTTGTTTCGATCAATTCACTAACATCAGAAATCAGAGGAAGAAGAATTCTAAGATTCCCTTCTAAACTCACCTTAAGTAAAGCACGCAATTGCATGATAAAAACATTGCGATTACGGAGTAGAAAACGAATGGCTCGACATCCAAGAGCTGGATTGAGTTCCGGTTTTTCTAAATTGAGATTTCCTTTATCTCCTCCAACATCAAAAACTCGAAAGATTAAAGGAAGCCCTCTCGAATTTTTCATGATCTTCTTATAAATCTCATACTGTTCTTCTTCTGAAAATGAAAGCAACTCTTTGCCAAAGAAAAGAAATTCTGAGCGAAAAAGTCCGACTC
>JANQJX010000001.1 GCA_028281425.1 Simkania sp. | reverse complement strand
CTGATAGTCAGATAGACTTTGCTTCTTTCCATAAGTCTACCTAACCTCTGCACTTTATCGTCCCTTTTGCTATGTATTTTACTTTACCTTTGACATAAAGAGGTTAAAGAAGCTTTTTTTAATTCTCTTCTTCAAGAATTTACAGAAGTCGACCCTCTAGAAGTAACTCGTGCAGCAAAAGAAATAAAGCAAGACCTTTACAAACTAAATTTGAATGCGTTCTTTAGCAAAATGAACATCCACTTTGCTAAAATGCCATATCATGCATTTCAGCATGCTAAAGAAGGGTTTTATCAAGCTGTCTTTTTCACATTCCTGGAAACTCTGGGATTAAAACGATGGCGGAAATTTCTACAAATATTGGTCGTATTGATCTTATGACAGAGACGCCTGAAACAGTTTGTATTTTTGAACTCAAGCTTGACAAAATAGCAGAGATTGCTTTGACACAAACAGAAAGAAAGAAGTATAGAGAACGTTTCTCTAAGAGCAACAAAAACACTCTTGTAATGGGAGTCAATTTCAGCTCAAAATCGCGTAACATTAACGATTGGAAAGGTGTTTTGTATTCTTCTGAGGGAGAACGAATACGAGAAATTCTTCCTGAATAGAGGAATAAAACTGCCTATCCCACAACGTCTGATAACATAGCTTATGTTCTCAAATAGCTAATATTTAGTTATTTAAACTATCTTCTCGGTCGTTTGTTCATGACTCCTTCCTATATCTATTCGTTTCTTCCGCTGCAAAAGCTTTTAATACGGAGGCTCCTTCTACAGCTTTAACCGCGATATCTTGAACCTGCTTGCCCGATTGATCAACTCTTGCTGTAAGAGTTTTGATCAGATTGTCTTGTTCTTTGATTTTTTCTAGGAACGATTCCACTTTTTGCTCATAGAGACGTTTTTCTCCTTCAAGCTCTTTTTGACCAATCTGCATTTCGAATTGATACTGATTTTTCACAGCCTCTTCGGTTTCGAGATTAGTTTTATCGATGGCTTCTTGGAGTTTTTCTGGGAATTGCGTGACTTCCTCTCGGAGGGTTTCAAGCTCGCTTTCTTTTTCAGAGATTTGAGATTCTCTAAGATCTAGAGATTGAGTGGTTTGTCTAACTTTTTCATTGAGCTCTTTTTCAAGCTGTTGTTTCTTTTCTTCGTAAAGGTCTTTATCTTTTTTTCTGTTAAGGGCGAGTTCGTAGGAATATGTTTCCTCTTCTCGTGCTCTTTCTTTAAAAGTGGCTGCTTTCTCTTCTTCCCATACAGCTTTTTTCTTGGTCATTTCCTCTTCAAAAGTTTCTCTTGCTTCATTGATCTCCTGATCGGTTTCTTCTTTGAAGCGCTTTTGGGTTTCGATAAGGGCAGAGAGAGTTTCTGCTTGATAAGTAATATCATGCAGCTCCTCAAGCTCTTTTTTAGAGGCTTCGATGCTTTTTTGAAGGTCTGAGAATTTTTTATACTCATTAAGAAGCTGCGTTTCTAGAGATTCTAAATTTTTGCTGATTTTGAGTTTAGTTTCAGCAAGGCTGTTGATGATCCCATCGCAAGACAGCTCGGAAGATTTTTCGATAGCTTTCTTCTCTTCTTGCTTCGATTTTGTCGGATTTTGATTGGCTTCTTTTAGTTTATCTAAGAGATCATGATAGGCAGCAAGGACTTCGCTTTTTTTACTTTTTTCGCTAACTGTTGCTACTTTTTTTGCCATAAGACCGTTTTTCTCCTAACTGGCGATTAATTGATATCAACCATTTTAAAAGAATTTGTGTTTTTTATGCACATAGAAAATTTTGGAAGAAAAACCCATTGAGTTTTGCGTTTTTACAACGGAAGACGGCGGGAATGAACCTTGATCTAGAACAATTCTGCGGTTAGATCTTTAAGTTCTTTTGATTTAACATTTCCTTTAGAGAATATTATAAGCGAGATCCTTTGGAAGATTTAACCGGATTTCTAGAGTCGATTGTCTTTTCTAGTGAAGATACAGGCTTTACTGTTGCCAGGCTAAAAGCTCCTCGTTTTCATGATTTATTACTCGGAACCTTAAATATCTATACATAAAAATAGTGGAAATTGTTTAAGATAGGAGTTCTTTTATATCGAAGAGAAGTTCTATGGATAATCGG
>JANQJX010000040.1 GCA_028281425.1 Simkania sp. | reverse complement strand
ATATCATCAACCCAGACGGAGTGAGGGGGAAAGCGGAAATGCTTTTCATGAAAAATAAATTGGCTGATTGCCTCAATTTTTTCTTCGTCACTTGGGTCTAAAGGAAGACGAGATAAGATTTGCAGGCACATCAAATCAATACTTGCTTCGTATTGCCGGATCTGAAAATTTTTATCTTTATGAGTCTCAAACTGATCGATTAAAAGAGCCCTTGCAAGGTCGATTTCATGATTTGGAAGAGAGATCATTTCTTTTTGGTCCCAAGTTTTAAATCCTTTAAGCTTACGATTTTTAAGATGACTTGAAACCTCTTCAATGAGAGAAAGTTGATCTTCTGTAAGAAGAGAAGAAGGTGTAAAAGACTCTTTATTGACAAAAGCGATTAAAGCATCAAGATCGAGATCTGGTAAGATCAGATGGGCATTCGGGTGGTTTTTCGTTTCTTTCCCTCGATTTAAAAGCTCCCAAGCTGTTTGAAAAGCTTTTTTCCCATAAGAAGTTTTGGAATAGAGATGGTAAAAAGCCAAAAGTTTTGGAATGGAGCGTTTGTCAAGGCTATGGTAGAGCGTTTCAAGATTGGATGTTTTGGTGGAAAGAGTCTCCCCTAAAAAAGGGAAAAAAAGAACGAGGATAAAAAAGAGATACTTCATACTTTATGATTGTACAATGTTTCCCATAATAAAAAAAAATCTTTTTGCGATTTTTTTTAGGATCTTTATATATCCCGACCCTGCATAGGGCCAATTGTGAAATCTCGAAAAAAGAGTGTGCCATTTAGACCCTATTTCAAAAACTGTAAGTGGCATAACATCTAATGAAACTTCGAAAATTCCTACATTATAAGGTGATAAACTTGGGCTGGGAGATGCAGGTTATGTGGTTAAATGGCTTCTTTTTTTAAGCGTTTTTTGGTATTTTTTTTTGGGGAAATTGGAGTTTACTATGGCATCAGCATTATTAACCCTAATCTATCAGAAAGAGTCTATACTGAATGAAAGGGATATGGAATATTTTCTTAGAGAGAATAAAAACCCTATCATGGGAGCTTTGACTTCTTTAGCTTCTATGCCTATTCTGAGTATGGTCAATCAGGTGATGAGAAAGATTTTAGAAGTTCCTAGGGGGTCTTATAACGAATATCTAAATGAGGAAAGTATTGCTATTTTTAGAGAAATTTTTAAAGAAGGTCTTCTTAAATCTGACTTAAGTCCTCTTGTTAAGGGAGTTTTAAAAGGGGGATTCATGGCTTATTTTGTTGTTGTGAAACCTATTTGTGATGAATTGCTGTTTAGAAGGTGGATCTATCAAGAAACCTTAAAATGGCAAGTATCCCTTTGGGGAATCGGTTGTTTGAATGATCTTTCTTTGAAAGTGTCACGTATTGTGATCAATGGGCTTTTATTTGGAGCTTTTTGTGCACTTCCTTTTCCGTCTCCTTTCCGAGGTTGGGATACAACAATTTCCATTTTTGTTCTTAACGGAATCATGGGGGTTATTTTAACGACTCTCAGGGAATTTACCGATGGCACTTCGGCTTCCTCAACTGCTCATATCGTCCATAATGCCCTCATATGTCCTCAAGGACTTGTTTGAAAAAAGATCCATATCGCGCACACGACATTTTGGGATTCTAAAAGAGATGCTTTGTTTCGCTCACACATTCCATAAATTCTTTTAGGTGAAGTTGCAAACTTATCTCTTCGGAAATTTCTTGACTTTTCAAAAGAGTCGGCATGCGAAATGTGGGCGTGCGCCATGACCCTCCAGTCTGTGAGATTGACCGGAGGAACGCTCTAAAAGAGATGGAGGAAGGCCCTCCGAAGCCGACATACAGGTGTAGGCTTCAAACCGCTTTATGCTGCAAGGGTAAAGAGCC
>JANQJX010000197.1 GCA_028281425.1 Simkania sp. | reverse complement strand
TTGAGCTTCACACCCTTCAAAATGGACATTATCCAAAACCACTTTAGCTCCCGTATTGACAAATAATGCCCCTCCAGCACCTAATCCTCCTCCTCCGCTATTACTTCCCCCAGCTCCCCCTACAGCAATAGAATTTTTAAAGGTAAGATTTTGAATCGTGATCGTAGATTTAGGAGTCCCCCCGCGAATAAAAAGGCGACCAAATTGTATTGCCGCTGGTTCTAGTTGATAATTATTTCCCTGAATCACAATAAAAGGATTTCCAACATAAGAAAAATTGGCATTCACATTTAAAGGGGGAAGGTTTTTATATGCAATATCTGCGATAAAATTAATCTGTGGATCCCCCCCTGCATTTGCATTTATAATTGCTGACGTTAATGAACTATCATTATCTACATCCACAGCCTTCAAAGAACTTCCCAAAGTTAAAAATAATAATAAGCAACTTCTATAAATACGAATCACCATATCAAAACCTTCTATTTCCATGAAAAATTAACACATACGTATATATAACTATTTATTGAACAAAAGACGAGCAAAATTTATAGAAATCAAAGAAAAAGCTCTAAAAAAATCTGGCGAAAAGGAAGATGCAATTCTATTCCTTGCCAAATTCTTCTCATCCGTTTTTGAAGTTCTTCAAGATCAAGTAACTTTTTATTGAGCTCTTTTTTGAGCTCTTCTTCTTTAAAATGGAAAGAAAGAAGGGAAGGGTTTTTTGTTGTTTTTAAAACAAAAAGATCACGATGCCAAAAGTAGAAAGCAAAAAGAGCCTCTTCGGCTTTGATGGTTTTTTCTTTTTCCATCCACTCTTCTAAGGTTTTAAGAATGTCACAAAAAAGGGGGTAATTACGATCGAGAAAGGCAGATCCTAGTTGATGAATATAAGAAAAAAAAGAAGCTCTATTTCCTTCTAATAAGGATTTAGCTCTATTTAAATCTCCCTGAGATTGCCTTGCAATTTGACTTGCTTCCTGAGTTGTTTTCGTAGAATTTTGTAAAATAAAGTTATAAATTTCCTTTTCAGAAAGAGGAAAAAAAGGAACCTCAAAAGCACGTGATTGAATGGTTTTAAGCAAAAAACCCAAAAAAGAAGTGACAAGAATAAAATGGGCATAAGAAGGGGGCTTTTCTAAAATTTTTAAAAGAGCATTTCCAACTGATGGAAGCATCCGATCAGCCTCATAGAGAATCAAGACTTTTCTTTTGGCTTTAAATGGAGAAATATAAAGGTCTTCAATCAATTTTTTGATCGATGTCATTGAGTGAACAGATGCTTTTCCATCCGGGAAAAATTCACGAAGATCCATCAAATGGCTCGAATCTGTCAAAGGCTCATCTTCAAGAAGCATTTTAGCAAAAGCAAGAGCAAAGCTTTTTTTCCCAACTCCTTGAGGACCCTGAAAAAGAAGTGTTGAAGGAGGGTTTTTAAGAAGAGTTCTAAGACATGTTTTAACCGAAGTGTGTCCAATGAGTTTTTCTAAAGGATCTATCATTTTAAAGGAAATTTTTTGTAAATCGCATGAAGGGTCGTTTCAAAAACTTGATCGATTGAATGGGTGGCATCAAGAATACAAAAACGGTTAGGTTCTTTTTCCGCAAGAGATAAAAAAGCTTTTCTCACCTTCGTGTGAAAGGCAAGTTTTTCTTTTTCAATACGATCTTCCCTATCTTGTTTCCCTTGACTTATCCTACTTCGTTTAAGTCCAACTAAAGGATCAACATCGAGCAAAAAGGTCATATCTGGTTTGAGATTTGAAGTGGCAAAATTGCATAGAGAGACAAGAAAATCGACACCAATCGCTCTTGCAGCTCCTTGATAAGCAAGTGTTGAATCATTGAAACGATCACAAAGAACCACTTTTTCTTCTTTAAGCTGAGGCAAAACAACTGTATGAATATGCTGAGAGCGATCGGCTAAAAATAAAAAGAGCTCAGCCTTTTCTTCTACGTTGCCCTTCCAATCATAAAGAAGAAGCTCTCGAATACAAGAGCCTAAAGAAGTCCCTCCTGGCTCTCTTGTTTTAACAACTGGAATTTTTTGACTTGAAAAATGGGTATAAAGGTTTTCAATTAAAGTTGTCTTCCCAGATCCTTCACCTCCTTCAAAGGTGATAAAA
Source organism: Simkania sp. (assembly GCA_028281425.1). Taxonomy (GTDB): domain Bacteria; phylum Chlamydiota; class Chlamydiia; order Chlamydiales; family Simkaniaceae; genus JANQJX01. Next base: position 11,343 of record JANQJX010000197.1, on the reverse strand, counting down.
ATTCCATGATTTTTTTGAGTCATAATTCTTTAAGTTTTAACTCTCTTCGATAGATTCGATTTTTTGAAGGGCAATGAGAAGATCTTGAACGCGCAAATTGACCACCTTAACTCCTTGAGTAGAACGCCCCATGACTCTGATATCTTGCATTCCAAGACGCAACGTATTCCCACGACTAGACATCATCACAACACTATCTTTATCGTTGACCGCAAGAGCACCAACAACAGCTCCATTGCGTTTGCTTGTAATGATAGATCGCACACCAACACCTCCTCGATGTGTTTGTCTAAAATTTTTGACACTTGAGCGTTTCCCAAACCCATTTTCACAAACAACAAGAACGGTTTCATTTCCTTCGACCACTTCACAAGAGACAACAGCATCGGTCTGATTTTTGAGTTTTACTCCTCTCACTCCTCTTGCAACACGCCCTACGGCTCTGACTTGCTCTTGATCAAAACGGACAGCCATTCCTTCTCTGGTAAAAAGCATGATTTGCTCATTAAGATGCACGACATGTGCTGAAATAACTTCATCCCCTTCATCAATGTTAATGGCATACACCCCTTTACGGCGAGGAGAGCTAAAGAATTCAAGTAACGTTTTCTTGACAATTCCTTGTTTTGTTGCAAGCAAAATAGAAGCATTCGGATCATCAAAATGGGACACACGAAGAACAGCTGCGATTTGTTCATTTTCGTGAAGCCCTTCTAAAAGATTGACAAGAGATTTCCCCTTAGAGCGCCTTCCTGTCTCTGGAATTTGCCACACTTTAAGCCAATAACAACGTCCCTTATTGGTAAAGATCATAAGAGAGTCATGTGTCAAAGCAACATAAAGATCTTTCAGACTATCATGCTCTTTTTTAGTATCAAATCCAATGACTCCTTGACCCCCTCGACGCTGCTCACGAAATGTATTAATTGGCATCCTTTTAATGTAATCGTCTGTCGAAATGGTAATCACAACGGTCTCATTTGCAATAAGATCTTCCATCTGAAATTCTTCTTCTGCCGGAATGATTTGCGTTCGTCGTTTTGACTTTGCCCCTTTTTTGACATTTTCAAGCTCGTCTTTAATGATTCCTCGCACCAAAATATCACTTGCTAAAATTGCGCGATAATTTGCAATTTTAGCTTGTAACTCTTTATATTCTCCTTCAATTTTTTCTCTTTCCAAACCAGTGAGTTGGTAAAGCCTAAGATCTAAAACAGCACTTGCTTGCCTGTCACTCATTTCATAGGTTGTCATAAGTCCTTTTTTTGCTTCATCTCGATTAGAACTTTTCCGAATCAACTTGACAACAGCATCAAGGTGATCAAGAGCCTTTAAATATCCTTCTAGAACATGTGCTCTTGCTTCTGCTTTTTTCAATTCATAACGTGTACGTGCACGCACAACCTCAATGCGATGCTCGACCCAAGCCAAAATGAACTGCTTAAGATTCATGACACGTGGCAATCCTTTATCTAAAGCAAGCATATTGCACCCAAAAGTCACTTGCATGTCACTGAATTTATAAAGCTGATTGATGACAACATCAGGAATTTCTCCTTTCTTTAAGTCAATGACAATGCGCATCCCACTCTTATCCGATTCATCTCGAATATCTGAAATGCTGCTTAAGATTTTCTCATTCACAAGATCAGCTAAGCGTTCAATCAGACGGGCTTTATTCACATTATAAGGAAGCTCATCAATGACAATACGCATCCGATCTCCCGTTTTCATTTCTTCGGTATGAAGAACACCACGCAATGTCAATTTACCCCGTCCTGTAAGATACGCTTTTTGAATCCCTTTATAACCACAAATCACTCCCCCTGTTGGAAAATCAGGACCTGGCATGACTTGCATTATTTCTTCAATGGTTACAGTAGGAGTATCGATCACTAAAATAGTCGCTTCAACAAGCTCACTCAAATTATGAGGTGGGATATTTGTTGCCATTCCCACTGCAATCCCCGAAGAGCCATTGCTTAAGAGATTGGGAAATTTAGATGGAAAAACAACCGGCTCTTTTTTTGTTTCATCATAGTTAGGCACAAATTCAACGGTTTCTTTATCGAGATCCTCCATCAAATCGATGGCAGCTTTTGTCAGCCTTGCTTCGGTATAACGCATTGCAGCAGGAGGATCACCATCAACCGAACCAAAGTTTCCTTGACCTTGAATGAGACAATAACGCATCAACCAACTCTGTGCCATACGCACAAGAGTAGGATAAATCACTAGCTCTCCATGAGGATGGAAATCTCCTGAGGTATCTCCACAAATCTTAGCACACTTTCGATGCTTTGCCTGAGGAGTTAAATTGAGCTGACGCATGGCATAAAGCACACGTCTTTGAGAGGGCTTGAGGCCATCGCGTACATCAGGGAGTGCTCGAGAAATAATGACAGACATCGAATAGCGAAGATAACTTTTTTTGACCTCCTCTTCGACACTACGAGAGACAATTGTTTCACCTTCTGTATAACTCATCTATTTTTATTCTCCTATTTTGGCAATGTCGCTAACTTTTTAAGACCTGTAAAAGCAAAAAATTTTATACATCTAAATTTTTTACCGATAATGCGTGTGTTTCAATAAAACTGCGCCTAGGGGCGACTTCATCTCCCATTAACATTGTAAACATATGGTCAGCTGCAACAGCATCAGGAATGGTGACTTGTACAAGGGTTCTAGAAAGGGGGTCCATTGTTGTTTCCCAAAGCTGATCGGCATTCATTTCTCCAAGACCTTTATACCGCTGAATTTCAATTCCCCTTCTTCCATTTTTGCGAAAAAATTCAATCACTTCTTTCAATGTATAGACCGCTGTTTCATTTCCTTCTTCATCGATGATATCGAGCAGTTTTGCTTCAGCTACTACATATTGATCGATAAAAAAATGGTATCCTGAAAGTTTCTCTCTAATGCTTAGTATCTGAGCTTCTTCATAAAGCTCGATAAAACTGATTGGAGAGGGATGAAAGGCTTGTAATTCTTTTTCTTTTTCTTCTAAAGAAATCGAGGAAAGACCTTTTTCGTACTGCTCTTTTTGATAGGTTTCATTTTCGCTTTTCAAGCGGGCAAATTCATCTTCAGAATAAACAAAGAGCTGTTGATCATTTAAAATGATATGATATCTTGGAAGCTCTCCTTCTTGATTTCGAGAAGCTAAAAATTCTTTGAAGGGAATGCCTTTCTTTTCAATGGATAAGATAAGCCCTTCTATTTCTAAAATCGTATACAACAATATTTTGACTTGCTCTTTTTCAAGCAATTCATTTTGACCGGTCAAACGCAAGGAAACATCACTGATTCCTAGATTTAAAAGATACTCATCCATATCTTTTTCCGAATGAATATAACGACTTCTTTTCTTCCGTGTCACTCGATAAAGGGGCGGTTGAGCAATATAAACAAAATTATTTTCAATAAGGGCTGGCATATTGCGATGGAAAAAAAGAAGCAAAAGGGTAAGGATGTGAGATCCATCAATATCGGCATCTGTCATGATAATGATACGATGATAGCGGAGCTTTTCGAGATTGAAGTTATCAACTCCAATACCACAGCCAAAAGCAGAAACCATGTTTCCCACTTCTTGATTTTGAAGCACTTTTTGAAGACGTGCTTTTTCCACATTTAAAATTTTTCCTCGAATGGGTAAAATCGCTTGAAAACGACGATCTCGTCCCATTTTAGCTGATCCCCCTGCTGAATCTCCTTCGACAATATAAATTTCACATTTGGAAGGATCTCTTTCTTGGCAATCGCTAAGTTTTCCAGGAAGACGGCCACTATCTAATGAGGTTTTTCTCAAAGTGAGTTCACGTGCCCTTTTTGCAGCTTCCCGTGCCTGTGCTGCTAAAGATGCTTTTTCAACAATGAGACGGGCAATCTGAGGGTTTTCTCCTAGAAAAATAGAAAATTCCTCAGCTACAATTTGCTGAACAGTAGAGGCTACCTCACTATTTCCAAGCTTTTGTTTTGTTTGTCCCTCAAATTGAGGATTTGGAACTTTTACCGAGATGACACTTGTGAGTCCTTCTCGCATATCTTCTCCACCGACAGAAACCTTAGCATTTTTTAAGAGCTGATTGAGACGAATATATTGATTTAAAGAGCGCGTCAAAGCCGAAGAAAAACCAGAAACATGTGTTCCCCCGTTTTTCGTTGCAATATTATTGACATAAGAGTAAATCGATTCGGTATAAGAATGATTCCATTGCATTGCCACTTCAAACTCTAAAGGACCATCATGAAGTTCTTTAGTACCTTTGATATAGATCGGTTTGGGAAAAAGGGGATTTTTATTTTCATTGAGGTAAGTGACAAAAGAAGAAATGCCTCCTTCATAATTAAAAGTCACATCCTCCCTATCCGAGTCTCTTTCATCGGAAAAAATAATCGTAATCCCTTGATTTAAAAAAGCAAGTTCACGAAGTCGATTGAGTAAAATTCCATAATCATATTCGACCACATCAAAGATTGTATCATCGGGGCAAAAGGTGATTTTAGTACCACTTTTATCTACTTCTCCTTCCATTTTAAGAGGGGAAATCACTTTCCCCTGAGAAAATTCCATACTATATTTTTTCCCATCCTGAGAGACTTCAATATGCATTTTTTTTGAAAGAGCATTGACACAAGAGACCCCAACTCCATGGAGACCTCCAGACACTTTATAGCTGCTTTTATCAAACTTTCCTCCTGCATGAAGAATGGTCATGACAACTTCAAGAGCAGAAACATCCCTATTTTGTTTTTTTGATTCTTTTTCATGCTTGCCAACAGGAATTCCCCGTCCGTTATCAAGAACAGTGACCGAGTTATCTTTATGTACAATCACTTCGATCTGCGTACAGAAACCTGCCATGGCTTCATCAATACAGTTATCGATCACTTCATAAACGAGCTGATGGAGACCACGAATTTGAGTGTCCCCAATATACATTCCAGGGCGTTCTCTAACGGCTTGAAGTCCTTCAAGAACAGTAATAGAACTAGCCGTATAGTTTTGATACCTCTTTTGATCTTTTGTCATTGTCATAACATCCCATGCATGTTGCCTATTTTAACCCAAACGGAAGACGATATTTTGAAAGCAGGTCTTGGGAAAATGCTTTTTGAGTTTTAAAAGAAGCTTTTCTTTTTCATGTTCCATAAGGAGACTATAAAGAGTTGAATTTGTCACTCTCACTTTGAGAACTCCACGATCAAAACTCATTGCTTTAGACATCGATGCAATCTTTGGACCTACAAGCTTTTCCCATGCTTTTAAAATTTCAATGGGTTGATCACCTATTTTTTGAATAAGCCTTTCCCTCATTTCGGGAAGCAAATCTTTTAAATGACGACTTGTTGAATGGATTCCATCATAACCTTTGGGAGGACGTCTCACACATGCTCCTAACTCTTACTCGTCTTTTTCAAACTATAGAAAAGGATTGCCAAAATAGCAAGTTTTCATTCTAACAAAAACCCATTTAAAAAGGCAGTGAAGAATCTCTTTAAAAAACGATCTGGAATTTCTAAAATTAGTAGTGAATTTTTATGAAAACAAGTATAGAATAAGCTATATGCAATCTCCAGAAAAAATTAGAAATTTAGCTATTGTAGCTCATATTGACCATGGGAAAACAACACTCATGGATGCCCTTCTAAAAGAAACAAACATGTTTCGAGAAAATGAAGAGATCCCCGAAAGAGTCATGGATTCTTATGAGCTTGAAAAAGAACGGGGCATTACTATTTTTGCAAAACATACAAGCTTATCTTACCTAGACCTAAAAATTAATTTAATCGACACCCCAGGGCATAGCGATTTTTCAGGGGAAGTGGAACGTGTTCTCGGAATGTGTAATTCGGTTCTTCTTCTTATCGATGCTAAAGAAGGCCCCATGCCTCAAACCCGTTTTGTTCTCTCAAAAGCTCTAAAAATAGGATTATGCCCCATCGTCGTGATGAACAAAATCGATCGTCCTAATGTGCTTCCAGAGGAAGCTTTAGATAAAACATTTGACCTTTTTGTAAAGCTTGGAGCAACCGATGAGCAACTTGATTTTCCCTACTGCTATGCTTCAGCCCTTAAAGGATATGCTTTAAAAAATCTTCAAGACGAAAAAAAAGATTTAACCCCTCTTTTTGAAATGATTGTCAATAAAGTCCCTCCCCCCTCAGGACGCTTAGACATGCCTTTTTTAATGCAAGCAAGCACCCTTTCTTATAGCGATTTTTTAGGACAAGGAGCAACAGGACGCATTTTAGAAGGAACTATCAAAAAAGGAGATCCTTTTGTTTTAGTCGATAAATCGGGACATCCCTCTCCTTTTAAAGTCACCCGTATTGAAGGATATGTGGGATTAAACAAAGTAGAAATCCATGAAGCGGGGGTTGGAGATATTGTAAGTATTTCTGGAGCAGGAGAGGTCATGATTGGGGATACTCTTTGCGATCCAAATCATATCACACAGCTCCCTAAAGTAGAGCTCACAGAGCCAACCCTTTCTGTTGAAATTGAGGTCAACTCAGGTCCTTTTGCTGGGAAAGAAGGAAAACATATCACGATGAATAAAATACGAGAACGCCTCTACCGAGAAAAAAAATCAAATATTTCCCTTAAAGTCACAGAAATCCCAGGAAGAGAAAACGCCATTTCTATCGCTGGAAGAGGAGAACTTCATCTTTCTATTTTAATGGAAGCTATGCGACGTGAAGGTTTTGAGTTTCTTGTTTCAAAGCCTAAAGTGATCTTCAAAACAATCGATGGACAAACATATGAACCTATCGAAGAGACCCATATTGAAGTGCCAGATGCTTTTTCAGGAACAATCATTAAAGAACTTTCTCGTCGCAGAGGGAAAATGCATTTTTTAAGTACAAATGAACACCAAATCACAATGATTCACTTTTATTTGCCTACAAGAGGCCTGATTGGATATCGCAATGAATTTTTAACCGTGACCAAAGGTCTTGGAATTTTAACCTCGATCTTCCATAGCTATGCCCCCCATAAAGGAGAGATTCCGTCTCGTAAACAAGGAGTGCTGATTTCTACTAATGAAGGGAAAGCAACTGCGTATGCCGCTTTCAATCTTCAAAGCCGGGGATCTCTTTTTGTAAAGCCAACCGATCCTGTTTATGAAGGAATGGTTATTGGTAAAAATAGTCGGGATAACGATCTTGTTGTTAATATCACAAAAGAAAAACAACTCACAAACGTCCGCGCCTCGGGAAGTGATGAAAATCCCCTTTTAACTCCTCCAACTCTCTTAACTCTTGAACAAGCAATCGATTTCATCCAAGAAGATGAATTTGTTGAAGTGACTCCAAAATCGATCCGTTTGCGCAAAAAAGAGCTTAAAGAAAATAAACGAAAACGGCATCGTTAATCCTTAAGTTCCTAAATGTCACCTACTTTCACAGTGGCGTAAAATACTTTCAACATAAATTCCCGGAATATGCTATACTTATTGTTTTAGAAACTTAAATCCACCAAATTATCATTTAAAATGACGTCAATTTTTATTTCAAAAAATTTTTCCGCCCTAAATTATGGATCTGAATCTGTTTTTTGTAGTGTTAAACATCATGGACGTTTATTTATTGAAATCAAAAAATTTGATTTTCAAAACATTTTTTTTAATATTTTCGGTCTTGGCAAAAAAGATCCTCAAATACTTGGATTTTTTGAATACTTCCAAGCCTGGCTACGCATTGATAAGTTTAGTACTCTAAACATTATAAAAGCTTCCAAGGAAGAATTAAAACGCATTGATTCCAAAAGTATCCACAAATCTTTTTTTGAAAAAAATATTGAATTTATCAATAAAAAAATCATTCAAGATCCTTTCAAGCATCTTCAATTTCCAAACAATGAGTCAAATGTTTCACAAAAAAGCCAGACAAAAAGCTCTTCCCCTATAAATGTTTCAACAAAAAGCCAGACAAAAAACTCTTCCCCTATAAATGTTTCAACAAAAAGCCCCCTCTCCAACAAACTTTCTAATGTGCCATCTTCGACTCCCCAAAATAAAAAATGTTTGAATATAAAGACCATCGGCATCATTTCACTAATAGCTCTTTTTTTTCTAGGTATTTGTCGCTGGACGTATGCAACAGATTTTGAAAACCATCAAACGGTTTCTAATATTGATGAAAAACGAATTCCCGATTCCCGTGCCCTATTAGTTGATCATTTGGATTACGTGAATTCGAAATTCAATCAGAGTGACATAGCGAGAAAATTAGATTTGGATAGCCTAAAAGAATTCTTGAATAGCTTTTTCGAAAACGAGAAGTGCTTAGGGAAAGAAATAAAAGATGTTTTCTCTCATCATCTTATTCAATATTTGCTTACAGCACCCGATGATTTAAAAAATTACTCTCCTGAAAACAATACTTTTACATACAAATTCCAAACTCCAGAAAAAACCCATGAAAAGATTCGATTAGTTTTTTTAAATCAAACACTAAAGTTATATCACTACACTTTAATTGGTGATACTTATAAAGAAGCCTCTTTTTATCTTATAAAATTACTTAATAATACTGATAAAGACTTCGTATTTTTTCAGAGTGTTCAAAATATTAGAGAACCAATAAAACCCCGCATCACTAATAGTGGAAAAATTAACGGAATTCAGTTCTTAAATTGTGAAAAAAATCTCCCCTTTTCATGGGAGTCAAGTAGAATCGAAAGCAATCTTCCTTAAAGGAAAAGATTCAAAAACAGCTGCCTTTCTCTGGAAATCATTGACATCCTCCTCTCCGTAAACAAAGAGGATTCCCTAGTGCTTTAACAGCACTTTGGAGAGTAGGCATGTGCCTCGCTGCTTCCTACTAGTTCCTGCTTCATAGAGGTTGCCAACGCATTCTCTCCACAGACTAACACCCGATGCCCTCGGGCTAAAATATTTAATGCTCCAACGTGATCGGCATTCCCTGTATAGCCACATTCCACGCACAAAAATTTCTCCCCTTTATTCGACCTGTTCTCTAAGGAAGAGGGTTTGCGCTCTATTTTTGATAAAAAAAATTATCATTGACGCACAGGCTTTTTTTCTCTATGATAGCTCTTCTCAAAACAGATCGAGAGACTTGTTTTTGCTTGCGGTAGATTTTGCAGATCTCTGAAGGAAATCAATAGGAATAAGATTTTGATAACTCACCTTATCGCCTTTGCTTCTTGTTTTGCGTAAGGTGAATTGGCAATGGGTCTACTTAAAGAGTTCATAAGAATATGGGTTATAGCCCATATTCCGCATGCCAATTCTTTTGAAAATTGGATGTGTGAGCGAAACAGAGCATGTGAATTTCTTAGAGAGGGCATGCGAAATGCAGGCTACGCTTTTGAGATGAATTTTTTATTTTTTTTCAGGTTTTCTTGGATTTAAGTAAATCTATTTCCCTTAAGAGTTAAACAATTTGAATTTAAGCAAAATTGAGAGAAAGGAAGGGATCTGTTCAAGCAAATTCCAAACTGGAGGAAATATACGTCATGTATGCCATTATCAAAACCGGTGGAAAGCAATATCGAATTGAAAGGGGAGATATCATTCATATTGAACTCCTAAAAGAAGATGAGCGGCAAGTTGAATTCAAGGAAGTTCTCTTTTTTAGCGATGGAAACCACTCTATAATTGGAACTCCTTTTCTCAATAAATGCCTTGTTAAAGGAGAGGTATTAGAGCAAGTCAAAGGCCCTAAGGTGATTGCTTTTAAATATAAAAGACGCAAAAACTATAGACGAAAGGTAGGGCATCGGCAAAAATATTCTCGCGTAAAAATCACCGATATTGTGAATAGTTAAATGTTTTATAAAAATATTTTTTTGTTTCAGGAGAACTATCATGGCTCATAAAAAAGGGCAAGGATCAAGTCGTAACGGACGTGATTCTAATGCAAAGCGGCTCGGTATTAAGGCAACGCATGGAGAATTTGTTCGTGCTGGTGCAATCATCGTTCGCCAGCGAGGCACGAAATGGCATCCATCTTTAGGAGTAAAAAGGGGAAAAGATGACACTCTTTTTGCCCTTATTGATGGAAAAGTTCATTTTCGAAAGGCTAAACAGACCTTCGTTTCTGTCAAACCTTAAGTGAAATTTATTTTTTCAAAAATTTAAAAGATGTTTACAGATTATGTGAAAATCAAACTGGTAGGAGGAAGAGGGGGCAATGGAATCACCGCCTATCGAAGAGAAAAGTATATCCCTAAAGGGGGCCCCTGTGGAGGAAATGGAGGAAGAGGAGGCTCAATTGTTTTCGAAGCAAGCCAAGAGATGGGTTCTCTAGATGCTTTTTTCAATAAAAAATGGATTTTTGCTGAAAAAGGGGGACATGGGGGAAAGGGGAAAAAACAAGGGGCTAAAGGTAAAGATCTTCTCCTCAAAGTGCCTCTTGGGACGCTTGTACGTGATAGCCAAACACAAACACTGATTCACGATTTTACTGCTGATAAAGAACGTTTTGTTCTTTGTCAAGGAGGAAAAGGGGGACTTGGCAATGCTTTTTTTAAAACGCCAACCCACCAAACGCCTACAAAATCTACTTTGGGAAAACCTGGAGAAAGCAAAGAAGTAGAGATTGAACTTAAGCTTTTAGCCGATGTGGGATTGATCGGATTTCCAAGTGCTGGAAAATCTACTCTGCTTACAAAAATCGCTCCTATTAAGGTCAAAACAGCCGCTTATCCTTTCACAACACTCAAACCTCATATTAGCTTTATCGAATTTGACGATTTCTCCCGGATCTATCTTGCTGATATTCCGGGCATTATTGCAAATGCTCACAAAAATCGAGGACTTGGGCTTTCTTTTCTAAGGCATATTGAACGATGTTCAACTCTCATTTATATGATCGATTGTTCAGGCATTGATGGGAGAGACCCCTATGATGACTTTATGACTCTGCGTCATGAAATAAAAATGTATAAACCCCAAATTTTAGAAAAGTCCTTTTTAGTTGCTTTAAACAAAATAGATACTCAAGAAGCAAAAAAACATCTTTGGACTTTTAAAAAGAGGTACCCTTTTTCTTTTTCTACTCTTTTTGAAGTTTCTGCTCTTCATGAAAAAGGGCTTTCTCCTCTTGTAGAGGCTATGCGCACCCTTGCTCAAGCAGCAGGCAAAAAGTATCTTTAGGATTATCCCCTTTAACCCTAAGTTGTGACCCATTCATACCGTCGAATTGGTAGTAACTTGGGGTATAATTTGTCCTTCCATTACATCTACAGACGCTCATTAGAGCTCCTAAAAGGTTTTTAGTTTCCGGTTGGGCGATGCACTTGTCACCTACTTAGTCGTCCCTGAAAAAAGGGCGATGTAACCTAAGTAAAAATTCTTTAGATAT
>JANQJX010000170.1 GCA_028281425.1 Simkania sp. | reverse complement strand
TCGTCCATTTTTGAACCTCTTTGTTTTTTTTCTAAGGCTAAAAGCCTACTCCCAAGGAGGTTCATTTTCAACTGCTTCTCTTTAAAAAATTCCCTTGGTGAATCCGCAACTCGCGTTATTACAAGCAATCACAAGCAGCTTGAGGTTTTTTTGGAGAAAAAACAGCGCTGTTTGATAACAAAGAGACAAAATAGTCTCTTTTGACTTAGAACCATAAGGGTGACTAGCTGTATCGGCAAAGAAGATAAAGTTTTCTTTTGGCAGAGCTAAGCGAAGGGCTTTCAAAACAAAAAGACCCCCTATAGCAGAATCGTAAATTCCAATAGGTTGCGTGTTCATGGAAGATAAATTTTTTGTCCAACAACAATAAGATCACTTTTGAGATGATTGAGCTTTTTGATTTTTTCAATATCGACTTGTTGATCTCTTGCAATCTTTTCAAGCGTATCTCCTTTTTGAATAATATAGATAGATTGCTTTGATTCATGAGATAATTTTGAAAGAGTTGCTCTTAAATGAGCAAGGGTTTGAAGCTGATCTTTTTGTTTGAGCAAATTTTTTTCAAATTGAGCAATTTTTTCTTTATATTGAGACAGAGCTGTTGTGGTTTCATTGGCGTGAGCACTTAGCTGTCGAATGTCTGATGAGATTTTATCTTGTTTTTTTGATAGCTCAGTAATTTTTCTTTCTAACTTTTGAAGCGTTTGCTGAAAAGATTCTATTTTATCTTGTGTGATTTCTGCTAATTGCTTTTTAAGAGTTGCCATGATCTGATTTTGGTCGATAAGCTTTCCTTCTAAAATATGGTGTTCGATTTCATACGTATTGAGGTCATGTTTGATTTCGTCAACTTCGGTTCTAACTTTATGGAGGCTCATTTCCATTTGATGCTTTTGAGTTTTATAAGAAGAAGTCATCGCACATCCACTAAGCAATGTGGAAACTAAAATGAAAAGAAAAAAATATTTCACTTGGGATCCTCACTTACCTTTTTTTCGAAAATTTTAAACTCTACACGACGATTTTTTGCCCAAGAATCGGTGGTATGGCCTGGATCAAGTGGCATTTCTTTTCCAAAAGAAATGGTATAAATGCGATTGGAGTTAACCCCTTTTTTAATAAGAAGATTGCGAATGGTATTAGCTCGTCTTGTCCCAAGAGCTAAGTTATAAGCTTCAGAAGCACGTTCATCGCAGTGACCTGAGATGAAAATAAAAAGATTAGGGTGTTTTTTCATGTAAGAAGCAATATCATTGACAGATTGATAATATTTTTTCTTACGCAAGATGTGTTCGTCAGTGTTAAAGTAGACATTTTGGAAAAGTAGGGCCAATGCATCTGAGGGAGTGGAAAAATGGTCGATACTGGGAATAGGACTTCCTTGGACACCAGGAGACAATTTGGGCTGAGGAATCCCAAGATATGTATACTGTGTTTTTAAGTCTTCATCTTTTAAAGGAATGAATTCTTCATCGGTTGGACCACTAAATTCATCTGGAGATTCAAGAAGACGGGAATCAACATCTTGACGCCAGAGAAGTTTCCCTTTGCGCTGGATATAACGGCCAACTGTTTTAGTATCTTCCCAAATGGCTCCAGAAGAATTTCCACATCCTGTGAGAAGGGGGATTAGATTGACAAGGATAAGTAAGAAATAAAAGGGCGGTTTTTTCATAAGAGACCTCTCCTTAAAGGGTACTTAAAAAAAGCGTTATGCCGCTTAGCCCGCATTTTTCACAAATTTAGGGAAAAAAACAGCCTTTGCTGAGAAATTTTACGGAGCGCTTTCATGATCAATATTTTTACTCACAATTCATTTCTTGATAAGATCCACAAAATCTGCTCTTATACAAAGGATATCTTTCTCCCATGTTTATGGGAAATGTGGATTAATTTTTCAAAGGTCCCCAATAGGGATAATGTTTTTTCCCTGGACCTTGAGTTATTTGTATCATTTTTTTTTGTTTTAAATTCATCAAAAATAATTCTGAAGAAGAAGCATCAACAGTATTAAAGATGATATGCTTGCTATTAGGTGCCCAAGAGGGATTTTCTTTATGGCTCTTTCCATCTGTCAATTGGATTTCTTTTTTTAAATGAATATCATAAATCATAATTTGCCTTATTCCGTGAATTTTAGCACTATAGGCTAATTTAGTTCCATCAGGAGACCAAGTAGGACAGATATTTTCTCTATATTTTTTTGTTAAGCAGATCGCTTTGGGTCTTTTTCGATTGCTTAGATTTTTAAGAGAAATTAAAAAAATGCGAGGAGATCCTAATTGATCTGAAACAAAGGCAATTTGATGTCCATCAGAGCTAAAGGTAGGTGATGCTTGCACCGAATTGGGAAAAGAATAGAGTTGACGTGGTTTCCCAATGAGCCCTTTTTCTGGACTAAAAGACTGAATAAAAAGGTCCGCTTGTCCTGAAGCATCAGAAATAAAGGCAATGGCATCTCCTTTAGGAGAAATAGCAGGAAGAAACTGATTTCCTCTTAAGGAAAGAAAAGGGTGTCCTTGTTTCTTGTTGAAAGAAGAGATATAGATCTTAGATTGACCGAGTTTATAGTTCACATAGAGATAGTTGTTTTTTGTAAAATTCCCTTCTTTGGGAAAGAGAATGGGATGGATACAATAGTTTTTTTCTTCTGTAAGGGGATAAGCATTTTTCCCATCGTAATCACAGCACCAAATCTCAGATTTCCATTTTCCTTTCTTAGGAAGCTGCAATGCATAATAGATTTTTGTTGTTGCAATTCCTTTTGCGCCTTCCATGAGATGGTAAATTGTATCGGAAATTAAATGGATAAGATGTCGGTTGGATGTCAACGAGTTTTCAAAGATGTAAGGACCAAGGACGATTTCTTTTCCTTGTTCTTTTAAAAAAAGGGTTGCAAAAAGAGCGTTGTTTTCTTGAGTGAGTTTCAAAACATAGGAAAAGGCTTGCTCTTTCCAAAATGAAAGGTCAAAAGATTTTTGCTTTTGAAGCTTACTTTCGATTGCATCATCATCAAAAATGAGTGTCATTGCATTGCTTTGATTAAGATCAAACATGACAATTTCTTTAAGAAAAGGATTAGGGCAGCTTATATAAAGGGAACGTTTTTCAGCTGTTGGGAGAGAGATTGTAATTTCTGGAAAATTTTTCAGCTCATTTGCTTGAATCAGTAAAGGCAAAAAGAGAAAAAGCCACTTAATTTTCATGATAAAAAAAGAGGATAAATGTTTGCTTTTCCTTTCCTGAAAGCTCTTTTGGAAAAGGAGGGCAAGAGATTTTAAATAAATTTTTTTCTAAGTAAGAGCCATTAAGAATGCTTTGAGTATACAAAATTCTCACCTTTTCCACACTCCCATTTTGCAAAATTGTCATTTTAATTTTTGTCATCCCTTCTTCGGGTAATTCTAAATTTTGTTTCAAAAAAGTGGTGAGAAGCTCTTGATAGTTGGGTGTGATAGATGGATTCTCGTCAATAGAAAGAGAGGTGATTTTTTTGGGAAGTGTCAAAGGGCTTTTTTCAATAGGAGAGAAAGAAAGCTTGTCGAGTTCTCCCAGGATTTTTTTAAATATTGCAGTGCGATTACTTTGATTTTTTTCTCTTTTTTGGGTTTTCTTTGCATAAATTTTTTTTCTTTTCTTATGAGAAGAAGGGAAAGAGGATTTGATTTGAAATCCCATTTTTTGTTTGGGTTGCATGTAAGTATGTACGGAAATTGCCTTTTTATAAGAAGAAAAAGATTTTGATTCAAATTTAGGATAAAAGAAAAGGGGAAAATGGATGAGAAAAATGAAACTCCCAATGAGAAGTTTTGCAACATGTTTTGAGGGTTTTAGTTGCATTTAAAATCCGAGTTTAAAATCAGGTCCATTTCTTCAAATCCAGCATCGGCAAGGCTATTTTTAACCAGCTGATAAGTCCCAAAAAGAGCTGCTTTATCAGCAAAAAGCTGGACGGTAGCATAGGGCGTTGTCCCTTTTAATTTTTTGAGCACTTGGATTAAGTCTTTTTCTTTCACGATGCATTGATTGATCGAAATGGTATTATTGGAGAAAAGATGAATGGTAATTGCTTTTTTTTTATTGATAAGAGAAGCTTCATTTTTTTTGATAAAAGAACCTCTTGGAAGATCGATTTTTTCAAATTCAAATAAGGGAGCTACTAAAATAAAGAGAATCAAAATCACAAACACCACATCGATAAGCGGGGTTAAATTGATGAGCTCCCCCTCTTTTTGATAGGAAGGAAATAAAAAAGAAAGTTTTCGCATTATTTCTCCACATCTACTTGTCTGTATTGGAGCTCGATTGTTGAGAGTAAAAAGTGACTAAAATTTTGCATTTCAATTGTAAAATAGCGGCTTAAGGTTTTTAGATAGTTGTAAGCAATGACGGCTGGAATTGCAATTAATAACCCAAAAACAGTTGTTGTTAAAGCAGTTGATAACCCACCTAAAATAGCTCCATTTGATAAAAGGGAGTGTCCTGCTTGGAGTTGGCTAAATGTGATTAGAATCCCCCAAACCGTTCCAAGAAGTCCTAAAAAAGGAGCAAGGGTGACTGTTGTTGGAAGAACGAAAAGATTTTTTTCAAGAATCTCTTTTTCTTTTGTCATCTGTAGATAAAGGTGAGACTCTAAAAGCTCAATATCAGTTCTAGAAAGATAAATTTTTTCTTTGGAAGTAAAAAAGTGATTTTTATCTAAGATTTCAATGGCTTTTTCTTTGAGGGTGATATAAAGGCCTTGAAAAGGGTGAGGAAAATGATGGTCTAAAGGATTTGGCAGTTTTTCGATATCTAAATTTAAAACAAAATTTTTTTGTTTTTCAATAAAGCGGATAAAAATTTGAGCATGTGCTTTGACTTTTTTTAGCACCCAAATTTTATAAACCAGAAAAAAAGAAGAAACCCCTGAAAGGAAAAAAAGGGCAAAAAAAATCATCTTCCCAAAAGGGTCTGCTTCCAAGAAAGCTTTTAAAAAAATGCTCATGATTATCTCTTAACCTCTTATCTTGGATTTAAGTCATACTGTAGGGAAACCCTATTTGTCAAGAGATAGGCTAGGTCGCATTTCGTGTGTCCACTTTAGAAAAATCCACATGCTCTGTTTCGCTGGCATCCCCAATAAATTCTTTTAGGTTAGATTGCAAACT
>JANQJX010000087.1 GCA_028281425.1 Simkania sp. | reverse complement strand
TTTTTGAAAAGCAATTTTATATTGCTCTGCAACTTCATCAAGAGTCTCCAAACAATCGGCACTACAAGCAGGACAAAAAACAAGCATATTCTTCTTTTTTTGATGTGCAAGATGGTCTAAAACCGTTCCTAAATAAGGTCTAAGCCAAGGATCTTTTCCCAAACGGGATTGGTAACAGTGGGTGTAGCTTTCTGAGTTTAAATTGAGAACCTCTACCATTTTTCTTGTTGTTAAATGGCAAAGAGCTCCATAACAGTTTCGATTATTTTCATTAAGCATCTGACAACAATGAGGATGCTTTAAACAATAACGAAAACAATCTGCTTTCTTGAGTTGTTTTTCTGGAAGCCCATGATAGCTAAAAAGGATATGGTCATAGTTCGATAATTTTTTATCTTTTAATCCATTACAAAGAGCTTGGATAAAATCGGGATCGCTTGCATACTCATGAATACAGGTCAAGGAGGGAATCACAGGCCATTTTTGCATCAAAGAAAAGACTTTTTGGTAGACAGATCCAGTGGTTGCTGAAGCATATTGGGGAAAAAGAGGAAGGATCATCAAATGAGAAAGTCTTTCATTTTGAAAAAAATTAAGACCCTCTTTAATCGATGGGTTTTGATAGCGCATAGCAAATTTAACGATAAAATTTTCTCCAAGTTGTTTGCTTAATTTCCTTACTAATTCTTTTCCATGAACCTTAATAGGAGATCCCTGATCTGTCCAAATCGATGCATAAAGTTTAGTGCTTTTTCGAAAACGTTTTGGAATAATGATCCTACGTACAAGAAGCTGTCTAAAAAACCAAGGGAGATCTATCACCCTTGGATCTGTTAAAAACTCGGTAAGATAGCGCTTAACAGCGCCAGGTGTCGCCTTATCAGGAGTGCCTAAATTGATCAGCAAAATCCCAATACGTTTTTTTAATTCCATTTAAAGTTCCATGCTTTTGAGCTGACTAAAACGGATATATTTATAAACACCACCCAGACCAAAAACAACTCCACTAATTAGCGAGGCAAGTCCAAAAATGATAAATCCTTGAGAATAAAGATTGAAGTCTCCAAAAATGCCAAGAAGCTGAGGCACTACACCAGATCCAAAAAAAAATCCAAAAGGAGCCATAATAGAAATAATCGCAGCATTTTTTTCAGCCGGAACAATACTTGCCATTCCAAAATGGACAATCGGTGGAAGACAAGCTGCAATAGGCGATTGAATAGAAAATAAAAAAAGAGCAAATATAGGTTGGGTCATTCCCATAAAAATCGTAACCCCTCCGCATAAAATTAAAACCAAAGCAAGAGAGCGCTTAAGTCCAAAAAGATCTGTGAATATTCCTCCTAAAATGGCTGTAAAAATGCTAACTGTTCTTGCAATAATGATAAGACGATGAACTTCATGAGCCTCTATTAGGTTATGTTTTTCAAAATAGTCGGGAGCCATATTATAAATTCCAACATTAAGCCCATTGATCACACACAAAAGAACCATAAGAATCCAAAAAGAAGGCCATGAAAAGATATTACGAATAAAGTTGAATGTAATGGGAAAACTCTTTTTTTCTTTTTTGGGGATCAAGAAGATAAGAATTAAACTCAAAGATGACGAAAAAAGACCAAATCCATAGAGAATATCTTTCCAACTATAAGAAGTAATAAAACACTCAATGATCATAGGAGCCAAAACAAAAGCAAAACTCTGCGAAGTAGCAAAAATCCCAAAAGCTTTACCAAGATGGTGATCTGGCGTTCGTTCTCGAATAAGGGCAACAGCTGAAGGAACGAAAAGACCTGTACTTAAACCTATAAAAAAAAGAAGCGCTTTAAATGATTGCAAATGTTCAACATAAGAGACTGACATAAGAGAAAAACCACTGATTAAAATAGAGGCAATGATGATCAATCTATAAGAGAACTTAGAAGATAAAAATTGAGACGCAAAAAGAGTGATTGCAAATCCAAAAGATAAGACTAAAAATAAATTGCCCGTATCCTTGTGACAAAGATCCATTTCAAAACAAATAAATGGGGTCAAAGGAGAAAAAATCACTCGTGCTAAAATATTGATAAATGAAATGAAAGAAATCAGGATAAGAAAAGGGAGATAAGAGAAAAAACGCTCTTTAATTTGAACAACCATTGATCCTTAAAACCCCATGTAAATTATTCATCATCTTTCTACCAAAGAAATAATTTTGTCATAAAAACCCAATTTAGGGTTTGAGATGAGATATTTTGAAAATTGTAGAGAGTAAATCACCTTGACTAAGCATTCCAACTAAATTATGTTCGTTATCTAATATAGGAATAGCTTCTATTTTTTCTTTGAAAAAGACTTCAATAAGATCACTTAGAGCTGTTTTTGTGTCGGCACAAAGAGTATGTTTCCCAATAAATTCTTTTAAATTTTTATCTCCTTGCTTTTCTTGAATCTTTCTCAAAATGTCTTTTTCAGATAAAAGACCAACGAGTTTCCCTTCATTATTGATAATTGGAAAATATTCAATTTTGTGTCTTTGAATAAGTCTCCAAGCTTCATCTAAAGTCAGATCTTCTTTAAGAGTTATGATTTTTTGACTCATAATTTCCTTAGCGACAATCACCTCCCGTTTTTTATAGAGCATTTCATTTGCTTTCAAATATTTGTCTTGCTTCTTTGCATTGAATTTCTGGTTAAACTTTTGATTCGATTGTTGATCATCTTTTTTGTCTTGATCAATTCTCTCAACTCGATAAGGAGTGTGCTTATTAGATGTATTTGAAATATAAAACATTTTATTTCCTTAAGTTTAAACCCATGATTGTTTGACAATTCAAAAAAGCCCATTTTTTAAATGTTCAATTTCTTTTAAAACCCGCTCAAGTTTGACCTCATGACGAAAAGACCCCGTCATATAATCCCACAAAATTTTAAAATCATGGGCGATTTCTGCTCCAATTGTTTGAGCCAAATCATATCCTTGAACAAGCACTACATTGAGTTCCTCATACATGACATCCACCTTTTTTTCATATTCTCGATTCAAAGTTTCAATCGATTGAGTCAATGTAAAACAATCTTCTGAATTCGTTAAGTGATCTCGTCGATGATCAAATTCTTTTTCAAGTACTTGATAATAATCATGACACTTTGTAATGGCCTTTTGTTTCTCAGCAAGCTGATCTAAAAGATGAACAAGTTTTTTCTTTTGATTTTTCATTTGTTTTTGGCTATTTCATAACTGTCTTGAACAAAATCCCAATTCAAAACATCTTTAAACTGCTGAATAAACCGGGGACGTTCATTTCGATAATCGATATAATAAGCATGTTCCCATACATCAAGGGTCAAGATAGGAGTTTTTTGATATTTTAATGGGGTATCAGCATTGCTAAGCGGCATAATTTCCAACTTTCCTTTTGAATCACTTGCCAGCCAAGCCCAACCCGAACCAAAAAGAGTCGCAGCAGCGTTGGAAAACTGTTTCATAAATTCATCTAAACCTCCAAAATCCTTTTCAATAGCTTCTTTTAATTGCCCTTTTGGAGCTCCTCCCCCACTTGGAGACATACAATTCCAAAAAAAAGTATGGTTCCATGCTTGGGCTGCATTATTAAAAACCCCTCCAGAAGATTGCATGACAATCTCTTCAAGAGAGTGTTGACTCTCCTTTTTTCCCTCAATTAAAAGATTGAGTTTTTTAAAATAAGCCGCATGATGCTTATTGTAGTGGTAATCCATTTGCTCTTCAGAAACAAATGGGGCTAGAGCTCTCAAGTCATAAGGAAGATCGGGTTGTTTAAATACCATCGTAATATACCTTTGATAAAACAGTTGAAAAATGATATTTAATTTTAAGATAAAAAGTCTTTTTAACTCAACCGACGATTTAAATTACCTAAGAACTTTTAGAGGAGAATCTTCATTAACAGTCTGATCAAAGGCACTTTCAACGGTAGAAGAAGAAGGATAAGGAGGGTCTGAATAAAATCCACACCCCTTTAACACTTTGGGATATCCGAAATATTCAATGACTGGCCATTTACGGCAAATCTGAGGTCGCACATGGTATTGCATGCAAGTTCCATCTTTTTTAAGATAACGACATCCCATGACAAGAACTTTTTTTTCTTCATAAGTTTGTGGATTTTTGTAGCGTAAATAAAATCCATTGACCTCTGTTTGCCAAAGGTAAAAAATTTTGCCAATCAAATTTTTTGAATAGGGAATAAGGATGTAATGGCAACAATTTCCTCTCCTTAAGCACTTCCCTTTTTTTTTAAAGGGGGGACGAACGATAAGAAGAGCAAGTTTATGTGTCAAAGCATCTAATAAAACAAAAGGCAAAACAAAATATTTTAAACAACGTCTGATCCACTCAGGAAGTTTTTGACGAGGAATCCCGTTTGGAGGAGGTGGAGGATCATGATTTGCTTCTTCCGCCTCTTCTAAAAGATCTTCTAAAAGCTCACTTCTTGCTGTATGAAAGGGTTTCTGTTTAAACATGTTTTTAAAAGCATGCATGATGAGAAAAAAATTTGTCAATTTTAAAAATTTGAATGAAAATGTAAAATTTTTTAAAAATCGTTTTTCTATACAATTGAGATTTAGATTGACTTTTGTCCTTCTTGTGCTAGAATAGGGATCTAAAATGATAAGGCATGAGTACAGTTAAGTCCGAGAGTTCTTCCTGGATAAAAAAAGTTTGGCCTGTTAGCCGTTTTGAGTTAAAAAAAGTCCTTCCTCTTCTTTTGCTTAAGTTCCTTATTTCCACAGTTTATAGTTTCCTTACATTGCTCAAAGATCCTTTAATCGTCACAGCTCCCCATTCTGGAGCAGAAGTCATTTCTGTTTTAAAGGGATGGGTTGTTTTTCCTCTTTCTATTGTCTGTGCTCTTTGCTATTCAAAGCTGAGCAATCACTTAAAACGCTCAACTCTATTCTATACAATCGTTTCAATGTTTTTAATTTTTATCTCTCTCTATGCCTTTGTTCTCTATCCCAATGCCGATTTACTTTCTCCCCATAAATCGGCTGACTATCTCACAGGGCTTTTTGGAGTACAGTACCACCATTGGATCTCCATTTATCGCAATTGGATTCACTCTTCCTTTTTTGTTACAGCTGAATTATGGGGACAAGTCGTTATCTTTCTTCTGTTCTGGGGTTTTGCTAATCATATCTGTCAACTCAAAGAGGCTAAAAGAACTTATACTCTTTTCATCGCAGCAGGAGACTTAGCTCCTATTATTACAGGATCTTTAGCTTCTTATTATGGGCTTAAATACATCTCCAAAAGCTATACACTCACACTTCAAACTTTAGTTGGATATGCCATTATCTGTGGCATTCTTATTCTGCTTACTTTCTATTGGATGAACCGGTATGTTCTCACTGACATACGGTATTACAATCCAAAGATCACAAAACTCGGAGTCAATCAAAAAACAAAGCTCAATCTTTTAAAGAGCATCAAACATATTTATTCCTCTAAATATCTCTTATCAATTGCTGTCATGGTCATTGGTTGTGCTTTAACGATTAATATGGTCGAAGTCACTTGGAAACGTCATTTACAAATGCAATTTCCCAATAAAGCTGATTATTTAATCTTTACAGGAAAAGTGTACAGAACAGTGGGCATTTTAGCTCTTTGCACTGTTTTTTTTGTTGGAGGAAATTTACTCCGCCGTTTTGGATGGCGCTTAAGTGCTCAAATTTCTCCTTGGGCCATTGGGTTAACAGGAACAATTTTCTTTTTTCTTTGTCTTTTTAAAAATCACATAACCCCTTTGGCTCAACTATTTGGTCTCACCCCTCTTATGCTGATTATTCTATTTGGAGCTTTTCAAAATATCACAAGCAAGGTGGTTAAATATTCCTTTTTTGATTCAACAAAAGAAATGGCTTATATCCCTCTTGATCCCGAATCAAAAGTAAAAGGAAAAGCAGCCATTGATATGGTAGGGTCTCGTTTTGGAAAATCAAGCTCTTCTTGGATCCAAATTGCATTGATTCAATTTGTTGGAACTGGATCTGTCCTTTCAATCACTCCCTATCTTTTACCAATTGTACTCTTTATGACCCTCTATTGGAGTTATTCGGTTAACTATTTAAGCAAAGAATTAACAGAGCAAGAAAAAGGGCTAGAAAAAGCTCCGAGCTTCCCTCAGGAGTTAAGTCAAAAAAACAAAGAAAAAACCTCTCCTAGCCCTATCTCTTAATCTGTTTGTTTTTACCCATTTTAAAAGGGGACTTTGCCCCCATTGCCCCCCACCAAAGGGCTTTAGACCCTTTGGAAACCCTTTTTTCTTGGAGCATATTATGGAAGCGATGCTTTCTGAAAAAATGGGCGCTAGAAAAGAAGATTTCAGTTGCACAGAAATACAAATGACCCGAGCCTTTTGCAAAACTCTAAAAAAACTTCCTTTTTTAGAGTTTTGCAAAAGGCTCCTATTTGATAGGATCAATATTTTTCCTCAAAACACAAGGTATGACTGTAATCACACATCAAGTAAGATGAGTTGCTTATGGAAGTTTTATTTTTGGATGTACAACTTTAGCAAAAAATGGTTTTTTCTTTTTTTCTGGGTCATAAATAGCTGGGTCAATGGCATAGAAATTCATTGGATAGGAGGAGGAACAAATAATCCTCCTCGATGGGATAATCCATCAAATTGGAATCCAGCTCAAATCCCAGGAGTACTTGAACCTGATACAGTCACATTTAACACGAATGTCCCTAGTATAATTAGTTTAAATAATAACACTTTTTTTCTTAAAAATTTGAGTATCAGTGCGCCACCATTTACGATCGACGGCCTAACGTTCAGTTTCTTAGTATTTCAAAATAGTCAATTATTTCGTCCCCTAATGTTTGGAAATTTACCTCCAAGTGCCATAACTTTTATAGGGCCTGCTGGTGGTAATGATGATTATGTCTTTAACACCAAGTTGTCTTTCGAAAGTGACTTTACGATTTCTTCCGAACAAGCAAGCAAAGCGGTTCATTGCACCATAGATTCTATAGGGCAGTCTACCCATACTCTTTTTTTTACAACAAAAACTAGCGATAAAATGACATTAAGTTTTGATGGTTTAACTCAAAACATTATATCTTGGCTGGGTTCGGGAACATTGGCCATGAAAACTCCACTAGTTCCACCATCATCGTCCTTTAAATTGCAATTACAAGGTGGAACTTTTGAGGGGCCTTCTACAGATGAGGAACTCCTCTTTCTTATTGAATTTAAGGGAAACGCAAACATTGTTGTTGCATCTTCTAGTCAGTTAACTTTGTCAGGAGATCTTTCTGGTAAAGCTGGTTTTACAAAAAAAGGTGAAAACAAGAAGTTAGTCCTTACTTCTTCAAACAATACCTATCAAGGTACGACAACTATTGCTTCGGGAGCATTGGAATTAAAAGACGATGCCACTCTCGGGAATAATAGCCCTTTGAACATGAATCCTGGGACAACTTTTATTCTTAATTCTAATGCAATGACAAAAACAATTGGCAATCTATCTGGGAGTGGTACGATTCAAATGGGCACGAATTCTCTACAGATCCCCTCTGGTGCTTTTTCTGGAAAAATCATGGGAAGTGGTGGCATTACCAAAATAGGTAGTGGCCATCTTAAGATAACAGGGAGTAATGAATATACTGGAATAACGCAAATTCAAGGAGGAGTTCTGGCAGTCCAAGCTTCTGGCAATTTAAGTCCGGCATCTATTTATTTAAACGGTGGAACTTTACAAACGATACCCAATCACCTTATCATTGCTAATGATATCTCCATTAACAACAATAGCGCGATCGATGTACAAGGCTCTTCTTTGAAATTAACAGGGCAAATAAATGGGTCTAGTCCTTTGACTAAGAGTGGAACAGGCCAATTAATTTTTCCCGAAAAGATGATCCCTTATAATGGGGTGTTAACGATATCTGGAGGTGAAATTTCATTAGGGAGCAAATCTATTTTACCTGGACCTGTTGTTGTCGCTAATGGGGGCAAACTTTCTGGAACTGGTCAAGTATCAACTCTGACAAATAATGGGTTAGTCTCTCCTGGAAGTTCACTTGGAACCTTAACGATCAATGGGGATTATAACCAAGAATCTGGCACTCTATTCATAGAGTTTAGCAGTGGGATAGGCCTTACAGATCTTTTAAGTATAACGGGAAAAGCCAACTTAAATAATAATGGAATCCTTGAATTTTCTGCTAGCTCTGGTATTTACCCTCCCGACTTTTCTGTAACCATTAACACGGCGGAAGAAGGTATCGTGGGCCGTTTTGGTCAAAAAGTTGACGATCACCCTTTTGTCGATTTTGTTACTACCTATCTTAACAATAGTGTTCTTATCGAAGTTGGAACAGAAGGGCTTGTTTTGCCTGTCCCAATCAAGAACCTAAAAGGAAATGCTGCTCAAGTAGCAAACGCTTTATTTTCTTCTAGTGGACTTCCTTCCAATGAAGATGCGCTTAATGTCCTTGAGACCTTAGTTGCACTTTCTCCAGATGAATTCGTGAATACTCTTCCTAAACTCTCTCCAGCACAAATGCGTGCACTTCCCTTAGCAGTGGTGAGAAATGACACCCAAATTGCCAATCTTATTTATGATCGTTACAATGTGTGTCGATGTGAGAAAGGGGATTACTTTTGGGTGTCTCCCTTGGGTTCTTATTACAAACAAGAAGGTGTCAACAGCGAAATTGGGTTTCGCTCACGTAGTGCTGGTGTTAGCGTTGGACAAGTATGGTTTTGGCATCATATCAATTTTGGTCTCCACACAGATTATTTACACTCAAAGCTTTGTTGGCAGCAAAATGCTGGTACAGCTCATTTAAATGCAGTTTACTTAGGTCCTTTTGCTGGATATATAACAAATCAATGGTATGTCAATGCTGCCCTTCTTGGAGCACGTACTTTTTATCATGTTGATCGACATCTTCACTTTGGGGAAATTC
>JANQJX010000071.1 GCA_028281425.1 Simkania sp. | reverse complement strand
TTGATCAAATACAACTCGTCCATTTTTGAACCTCTTTGTTTTTTTTTCTAAGGCTAAAAGCCTACTCCCAAGGAGGTTCATTTTCAACTGCTTATCTTTAAAAAATTCCCTTGGTGAATCCGCAACTCGCGTAACAATAAGCTGTCTTTTTTGCGTAAGGTGAGTTAGGATCTTTTGATT
Organism: Simkania sp.; assembly: GCA_028281425.1. Classification (GTDB taxonomy): domain Bacteria; phylum Chlamydiota; class Chlamydiia; order Chlamydiales; family Simkaniaceae; genus JANQJX01. The sequence goes on along the minus strand of JANQJX010000071.1, from coordinate 7,068 downwards.
TGAAGTTTTTTTTACAATAAAAACGAAACAAAAATGTTGAACAGTGAAATAGATAGAGATGATTGAACAATATTTCTTAGTCGAGTAACGCGAAGGAATTTCCCCTTTGCGTTACTCGACTAAAGAAAATAGAATGGGTGCTCTTTTTGTGCATAAGATGAGTGAAATTTTCCAATTTGAACCCCCTATTTTTACGCGAGTTTGGATAAAAAAATAGAGTATGTAGATTTTCCTAGAATAGGCATGAGGAATGCGGGCTAAGACTGAATAATCGCTTGGATTGTTTTAAAGTGCATTTTAGCAATCTTAGGCAAAGATGAGCGCCCATGTTTGCTCACAAATCGACGTCCTACATCGATCACAAGAGGGGCTGCTCCTTTGGGAAGGGTTAAGCCAAAAGTTTGAGAGAGTGTTTCCATTCCTTCTATGAAGGCATTTCTTGCCAAAATAGAAGCAGCTGCAACGACAATATCTTCTTCTCCTCGATGGCGTTGTAAAAGATTTACGTCGAGATTTTTTTTGCTAATCGCTGATATCACAACCTTTTCATTGGCGAATTTATCAATCACGACCTTTTTACAAGAGGTTTTTTTTAAGATATTTTCAATAGTAGTGGCATGTCCCCACCCTAAAAGATGATTGAGATTGCGAAATTGATCGTAAAGATAGTTATATTTTTCGGGGAAAATGGTGACAAGATTATAGATAAAAGATGCTTTGAGTTTTTTTGCAAGAGATAAAATCGTTTTATCAGTGAAGCTTTTACTATCTTTAACCCCCATTTTGATGAGCTTTAAAATATCCTTTTGATTTCCATAAAAAGCAGCAATACAAAGAGGTCCGAAAAGATCTCCTTTTCCTGCTTCATCAACACCAATATGAGGTGTTTTGTCAATATCCAAATCAGGGTAAGAAAAGCTGAGTTTTTTAAGAACTTTAGGTTCGAGATAAAAGGTGATAAAATCCTCTTTTTCTTTTCCTTGGTCAAGAAGTTTTCCCGATGTATAAAGGGTACAAGAAATCCCTTTTTTCTTTGCTTGAAATATTGTATAAGGGGGGAAAGAAAGTTCAAAGCCAAGCTCTTTTAAATCTTCTTTGAGTTTGAAATGCAAAGAAGGATCAATTTGGGTGACAAAGCAAGTAGGTTTTGACATCGAATTCAATCTATCTAATTTATTTTTTTTTAACGTTTAAAATTTTTTTCTAGATGAGAAAGCAAAATCACAAAAGGGGATTCATTCAATCCTTATAATGCCTCTAAATACCACCCATTTCACGCCAGCAATCTTAGGATTGAGGAACTTAACTTTGCTTCACACCTTCTTCAGCATCTCATCTGGTGCCCCAAATCTTAAGATAAGTTGCCAGTGTGCAATAGAGGTGAGATTCAAAGGTCATACATAACTCTACAAGATAAAGTTAGCATATACTTGTTTTTAATTGTAGATTTTAGATCGATCCGTTACGCTAATTCCAATGAGATGGGTTATCTAGAGGAGAGCTATGGGTGACAATGAAAGAGAAATTGGAGAAATCTTTAAGATAAAAAGAAAAGAGCTCAATTTATCTCTAAAAGAAGTAGAAAATTCTACTTCTATCCGTTCGACTTATTTAGGGGCGATAGAAGAAGGTAAAAAAGACCAATTTTTGTCTTCTGTTTACATGCTTGGTTTTATCAGTCAGTATGCTAAATTTCTAGGAATTGAGAAAGATAGGATTGTATGTGAGTATCTAAAAAGTTTTGAAGAGAAAGCAGAAAAACATGACTTTGCTTATGGCATTGGAACACTTGAAGTCAGAGGGGCTCATGGGGGAGGAGTGAAATGGCTACCTAACCTCATCTGGGCAATATTATGTGCGCTTATTTTGGTTTTTGCCTATTTTTTCTCAAAATATTTAAATCTTTTTTAATCTTAACTTTAGATCTTAAGAAGACTAGAAATCTCAAGCATGAATAAAAGGAAGAAAATTTATCTACCTATTTTCTCATAGAAATTATGTCAAGTAAATCGCATAAAAATCGATTGATCAAAGAAAAGTCTCCCTACCTTCTTCAGCATGCTCATCATCCTGTTGATTGGTATCCATGGAGTGAAGAGGCTTTTGCAGCAGCAAGAGAAAAGGATAAGCCGATTTTTCTTTCTATAGGATATGCGACATGTCACTTTTGTCATGTCATGGCACGTGAGTCTTTTGAACATTTAGATGTTGCGGCATTGATGAACGAGACTTTTGTTAACATCAAAGTAGACAGAGAAGAGCTTCCTGAAATTGATAGTCTTTATATGGAATTTGCTCAAGCGCTCATGGCCTCGGGTTCAGGATGGCCACTTAATTTAATTTTAACTCCTCAACTCAAGCCTTTTTATGCAGCGAGTTATATGCCTCCTGAACCTCATCAAAACATGATGGGTCTTAAGGAATTGATTTGTCATATCAATGAGCTTTGGAAAAGTGAAGAGAGAGAACTTCTTCTTGATCAAGCAGAAAAGCTTGTCGATTTTTTTAGTCGCAATATTCAAACAAGAGGGTCTAAGATTCCAGGAAAGAATGAAATAGATCAAGCCCTTGAGAGTTTTTTTGAGAGTGTAGATCCTGTTTTTTTTGGACTTAAAGGGGCCCCTAAATTTCCCTTGGGATATCAAGTCTTTTTTTTGCTTTGCTATGCTAAAACTCACCAAGATCCAAGACCCCTTTTTTATGTTGAAAAAACTCTTGAAATGATGCATCGAGGAGGGATTTATGATCATATCGATGGAGGATTTGCTCGCTATAGCGTCGATGAAAAATGGGAAATTCCCCATTTTGAAAAAATGCTTTCTGAGAATGCTTTGTTGATTTTGGCCTATCTTGAATGTTGGAAGCTGACTAAAAAACCCTTTTATCAATCGGTAGTTCAAGAGACTTTAGGCTATATTCTTCAAGAAATGCAAGATAAAGAGGGGGGGTTTTATTCAGCTCAAGATGGTGAAACAGATGGAGTTGAAGGAGCTTATTACAGTTGGTCTTTTGATGAGATAAACAGATTGCTTTTTCAAGAAGATTCCTCCCTTTTTTGTGACTATTTTGGGGTGACAAAAAAAGGGAATTTCCATGGGAAAAATGTGCTTCATCGTTGTTTGTCTTTAGAGGAGTTTGCGAGTCAAAAAGAAAAAAGTGCTTTTGAGTTAGAAAAGCAGCTAAAAAGGTGTTTAATGATCTTGAAAAGAGAGCGAAAAAAAAGAAAAATTCCTTTTAAAGATGATAAGATTTTAGTTGCTCCAAATGCTATGATTATTGATACTTTAGCCCGTTGTTTTGTCTGTTTTAGAGATGAAAATTACTTAAAATGCGCCTGCATGGCAGCGCTATTTATCCAAAAACATTTTTGGAAGGAAGGAAAGCTTTTTCGTCGTTTTCGAGCGGGACAGACCGATTTTGAAGGGGGATTTGATGACTATGCTTATCTCATTCGTGCTCTTATCACTCTATTTGAAGTTGATCAAAAAGTTGATTGGCTCAAGTGGGCCATTGAAATGACAAATTTTTTAGAAAGTCATTTTAAAGCAAGTGAAGGGGCATTTTATCAAACGACTTCAAATCATTCGATTTTATTGCGTCGCCCAGAGTTTTTCGATGGGGCTCAACCTTCAGGAAATGCCATTCATGCTGAGAATTTGCTTCGCTTAGAACAACTCACAAGAAATCAAGAGTATCGTATTCAAGCTGAAGATATTTTAAAGGTGTCTGCTAGCTACATTGAAACTTATCCTCAAGGAGCTTGTTATCATTTGATGGCTTTGCAACACTACTTAGATAAAAAAGCCATGACTTGTATCATTGCTCTTGATGAAAATTTGCAATTAAAAGAAGAGATTGCAACTATGTTGGCTTCTCTTTTTTTGCCTCATATGTCCATCATTTGGAAAGATCCAAAAGATTTTCAAATCGAAGAGGTTCTACCTTATATCAAAGAATTTCTTCCTATAAATCATCAGACGACGATATATATTTGCAATCAAAAAGAGTGTGAAACCCCTTATACTTCTTTAAAAGCTTTTCAAGAGCGTCTTGAAGAATGAAGAAAAAAGGTGAAAAGACATAAAAAAAATCAATTAAAAAAACCTGGGAAGAGAAATGGATAAAAATGTGCTCGGAGATTATTCGATTGTCAAACAAATTGGACAAGGAACACTTGGGGCTGTCTATTTGGCTGAGCATCGCTTTGTCAAAAAAAAATATGTTCTCAAAGTTTTCCCAGAAGAACTTGCGACTGACCGGAGTTTTATTCAACGCTTTGAGAAAGGGATTATTCCTTTAGAGAGTTTAGACCATCCTCATATTGTCAAAATTCACAATGTCTCTTTTGCTGAAGGATATTATTTTCTCGTAACGGATTGCATTGTGGATTGTTTTGGCGAAACAACCAATTTGACGCAATATTTAGGAACTCACAAACAATCTTTAAACGAAAATGAGATTCTAGAACTTCTTTCTCAGGTTGCCTCAGCGCTCGATTATGGACATAAAAAACACTTTGTCCAAACAGCACTGACTCATCGTGGGATTAAGTTGAATAATATTTTGATTGGAAAAGGAGAAAAAGGACTTCATATTTATCTCTCCGATTTTGGTCTTTCTCATATTTTAGGAGAAGGGGTGATTTTAACCCGCCTTTATAAAATTTTAGCAGATGTTTTATCTCTTAATCTTTCCAAATCTTCCTTGAAGAAAGGAGGAGAGGATCTCTATTTACCTTACCCTTTTGAATCGAGTAAACTTTCTAAGCTTCATGCCTCTTTTCTTCAAAGTTATCATTTTTTAGCTCCTGAACAAAAAATTTTTCGTGATAAATCTGTTGGTCCTAAAGCAGATATTTATGCTTTTGGGATTTTGGCTTATTTTCTTTTGACCTATTCTTTTCCTGAAGGCTATTTTCCTCTTCCAAGTCAAATTCATCCCGACTATAGACTGAATTGGGATATTTTGATTACAAAATGTTTAAAACCTGATCCTTCTAAACGACCAGACTCTCTTTTAGATCTTTTAGAGCAAATGGTTTTACCTATCAAAAAAGAGCAAAAGATTTCCCAAATTCAAGAAAAAAGGAAAGAAAATTTAGAGTCTTTCCAACCCTCTTTTTCTCTTTGTGATGCCAAAGAAAGTTCGGCTGAAACCAAAAGAGAGAGAGAGAGGGTTTCTACTACTGTAGTGGAGAAGGAATGTGAAATCAATCCAAAGCAAGTCAAGATGTTGCATGAGATTTCAGATGGACTGAGAAAAGCCAATCCTAAACCGGTTTTGAATCCAGGTGAAATCAAGCGTCCTGAATATGATCCTGATCCTGCAGCTGCTTTTCATGTTGAAACGACAGTGGCTCGTTATGTTCCAAAAGAAAAAGAAATCAAAGATATTGAACCTTTACAAATCGATATGGTGGTCATTAAAGGAGGGAAGTTTGAAAGAGGGTCGGATCAAGGAGGAAGAGATGAAAGACCTCGCCATAAGATTTTATTGAAGAGTTTTGCTCTTGATATTCACCCTGTTACCAATGAGCAATTTGTCCTTTTCTTAGAGGTTATGGGAGGCGAGAAAGATGCAAATAATCAAGATATTATTCAGCTGAAAGAATCACGTATCAAAAAGCATAGTGGAAAACTTGTGATTGAATCGGGGTATAGTAAGCATCCTGTCATTGGTGTGACTTGGTATGGAGCTATTGCTTATGCAAAATGGGTAGGCAAAAGACTTCCTACCGAAGCAGAATGGGAAGTTGCATCTTATGGAAAACAAAATGGAGTCATTTATCCAACAGGAATGTCCATTGAAAGAACTCAAGCTAACTTTTTTAGTTCGGATACGATTTCTGTTAAGAGTTATTCTCCTAATGCATATGGCCTCTACGATATGGCAGGAAATGTTTATGAATGGTGTCAAGATTGGTATGGATATAACTATTATGAAGTCTCGATGCAAGAACCTGAAAATCCTCAGGGACCTCTTCAAGGGGTTTATCGGGTCTTAAAAGGGGGGTGTTGGAAAAGTTTAAAGGAAGATATGCGTTGTAGTCATCGTCATCGTAATAATCCAGGAATTGTTAATCGTACCTATGGGTTCCGTTGCGCAGCAGATGTTGAGGAATTATGATTGCCCTTCTTTTTGTTTGTTTTGCTAATGTTTGTCGTTCCCCTGCATTGATGGGATATATGAATCATTTGATCGAAAATTCTGGAATGCAAGAGAAGGGATATGCTGATAGTTGCTCTCTGAGTCCTTTTTTTTCTGGAATGCCTCCTAATAAAAAAATCGTTGAGATTGCATCTCGAGACTTGATTTACCTCAATCATAGATCTAAACCTTTTGAGAGCAATTTTTTTGAAACTTATGATGCCCTCTTTGGAGTGACACATGAAATTGTGGAAAGGTTACAAGCAAAAAGTCCTGAAGTTAAAAAAAGATTAAAAGTCCATCATGTTTGTACTTTCAGTCAAAACTACCCTAATGTTGATATCGATTATCCAAATGCTGAAGAGTTAGGGGGATTTGAACATATATGGGCAATGATTAAAGATGCTTCCACTGGAATTTTCAATCACTTTTTTAACTCCTAAAAAATCAGTTTCTAACTCACATCTCTTCATTGAATTTTTGAAGACGCACTCCGCGTGGTATTAAAACAACATGAATTCGTGTTAAAACAAGGGTTTCCAAAGGGAGAAGTTCCCCTTTGGTGTGGGGATACAAAGGAGACTACCTTGAACTGAAAAACGAGTTGGTTGGGTAAATGCCTTGGGCAAAAGAACTTCACAGGCTTCAATCCAGGAGTCAGTAGGGAAGCTAAGACGAGGATGACGCGGAAGATGAGGACATGGAAGTTGCACTTAAGAAGCCAGGTAATAAAAGGCTGGATAAACTATTACAGGAGATCTTATCGCACCGCACTTAGACCCGTGCTGACCCATCTTAACGAGATCCTGGTGAGATGGGTCAACTCGACTAGCAAAATTAGTAGAGATTGTCTTGAAAGAAAATAAAGACCGGCTCCTACTCGTCCATTGCAGTGCAGGATTAGGAAGAAGTGGGGTTTTT
>JANQJX010000067.1 GCA_028281425.1 Simkania sp. | reverse complement strand
GAAGCTCAATCGAGAGCAAGGGATCTGTTGCAAATAAAAATAGGAAAACATATTAGATATTTTTTAAAAAAGGAGGTTAAGACAAATTAAAAATAAATGATTATAAACCAGTATATTGCTAAATTTTTAAAAAATATCTAAAGAATTTTTACTTAGGTTACATCGCCCTTTTTTCAGGGACGACGAGATAGTTAAAAATCCTCACAGAGCATGCGGATTTTGCTTAAACCTACATAAAAATAGGGGCTGTCCCATGAAGGGAATACTTTTTTATTTAAATCTTTGAAAAAAAAGGAAGTTCAAAAGTGATTGATCAGTAACAACTTTCATAATCTTGAAGAATCAATTCATGCACTTTTTGATATCCATGAATGTCAAGATCTATCCACCGAAAAAGAGACTCTTTTTTAAACCAAGTAAATTGCCTTTTTGCATAACGTCGGGATGCTTTCTTAAACTCCCAAACAAATTTCTCCCAATCCTCATCTTTTTGTTCTGAACGCAAAAATTCAAGGCACTGACGATATCCAATAGATTGCATTGCAACCCGATTATTTTCCAACCCCTTCTCTTTTTTTAACCTCTTCACCTCTTCAATAAAACCTCTTGCAATCATTTCATCACATCTCATTTCAATACGAGGATAGAGAATGTGTTTTGGAAAATAGATAAACCAGCAACGAAAATTCATCCCTATGTGAGGCATTTCTTTTGATTTCCTCTTAAAATCACTGACTTTTTTATTTGTAAGCGCAATGATCTCAAGGGCACGAACGATTTTATGACGATCCCGAAAATTGATTGTTTCTGCATACTCATGATCATAACAGCGGAGTCGCTCATAAAGAGCTTCAGGACCAAATTTTTCTAAATCTTCTTCAAGCTTGATCCGAGTTTCACGGCAACTTGGGGGCCCCTTTGGAGGCCCATAAATAAGAGCATGAAGGTAAAACCCCGTTCCTCCTACAATAATTGGAATACGCCCTCGAGTTAAAACTTCTTTAATCACTTGAGTGGCAGACTCAAAAAACTTCATGATATCAAAAGACTCATAAAGCTCACAGATATCTATCAGATGGTGAGGAATTTGCTCTCTTTCTTCTTTAGAGACCTTAGCGGTTCCTATATCCATCCCACGATAAACCTGAACAGAATCTGCAGAAATAATTTCTCCATCCATACTCTTGGCAATTTCAAAAGCAAGTCGAGATTTACCAACTGCAGTTGGACCAGCAATGACAACAACACGCTTTTTTGCAATGAATCGATTTTCTTCTTGCCTCAAATAAAGATAATCTGGAATTTCTTTATTTTGAAAAGCAATTCCTTCGTCCATTTTAGGGCTCCGTCCTATCACTTTCTTTAATTTTCCTCATCGACAAGACAAAAACCTTTTGCATAAAAATCAACATATTGAAAGCTTATGACTATCACAAAAGTGCGCCTTTTTGTGAGAATAAGAAAGGCCCAAAGAATAGAAACTTTGATATAGATCAAAGGAAGAGTTTCAAATCCTTATGGGACTTTACTCGTTTAAAATGATAAAAGAAAAATCAATTACTTATCAGGAGGCAGAGCATCACATGCCTCTTTTTTCGTTTTAAAAATTTTTAAGATGCGTTCAAACCCAGCCATTTTAATAATTTCCATCACTTCTTCATTTATAGAACAAAAATACAAATGTCCTCCTTTAGCAGAAAGTTGTTTCGTAATCGACAGCAAAAGACGTATTCCTGCGCTTGAAAGGTAATAAACTTTTGCAAAATCAAGTATGATTTGAGTTTTTCCATCTTGTATGAGTTCTCTTAATTTACTCTCCAAAACAGGAGAAAAAGAGGCATCTAATCTTCCTTCAATACGTACAATTACCCGCTCTTCTTCCGTTTCAATCTTTACATTTAAACCAATGGACATTTTTTTCCTTCAGCTTCACTCCAAACTCAGCTAGGGTATCTTTAAAATCAAATTTTGTAAACCTTATAAGATCATAAATACAATTTTTCTTCTTATAACGCCAAGTTGCTATCCATTCGCACCATCGACTTGTAAAAATGACGTAGATACGAGGGGAGCACTGAGCAAAGGTAGGTGCACCTTAGCGAAGGGGTAAAACGAAGTAGATTGGTGATTTTTATCAAAAGCGATGGGGTGTTAGCCTGAATGCCTCGTAGCACTCACCCCTATTTTACGCCACCTATAAAAGGGTTCAAGGTAAAAGCCGATACCGCGAAATAGGTGGCAATCCGGGGGAGTAAAGCTCTATTTTTCACATGTTTTTGGTCAATTTTTTAGGGACCGATTTAATATAAGCAAGTTTTGAAAGGCGCAAATCGATCACCTTATCCCCTTCTTCCAAGATAGACCTCAGACAAAGATAATGCCTTATTTCCTCTTGATAGTGCCTAGGATTTAAACGCAGGTAATGTTTTCCCAAATCCCCCTGGATCACAACAACAACTTCTCTCTTTCCAAGCGAGAGCTGAAAAGCATTCTCAACATCTAATGTGAGAATCTTAAATAACGGAATCTTTTTTTCTAAAAACATCAAAATTTCAAAGGGAAGTTTTTGATGTTTGATCGGATATCCCCAA
>JANQJX010000046.1 GCA_028281425.1 Simkania sp. | reverse complement strand
TTTGCGGCCACAAATCTGAAGAGAACAGGTCGAATAAAGGGGAGAAATTTTTGTGCGTGGAATGGGGCTATACAGGGAATGCCGATCACGTTGGAGCATCAAATATTTTAGCCCGAGGGCATCGGATGTTAGCCTGTGGAGAGAATGCGTTGGCAACCTCTATGAAGCAGGAACTAGTAGGAAGCAGCGATGCATGCCTAACTCTCCAAAGTGCTGTTAAAGCACTAGGGAATCCTCTTCGTTTACGGAGAGGAGGATGTCAAATGCCACTCCCATTAAAATGACGATCTATCCATTTTTGTTTGAGTTCCAAGAAAATATGTCTATGGCCTGAAGAAAAGGGTTTTTGAAGTACTTTGGGAAAAGGGACCCAATGATGGTCAGCTATAGGCACTGTTTCCTTAGCTTCAAAAAAGTGGGGATAAAGGAAGGCTTTATAACGGGTAAACCCATGAGAAAGGGGAGTCAGCGGCCCTATGGGTTTAAGAGAAATGGAAAATTTTTCTTCAAGCTTTAGGTGCCAAAAAGGGGTCATTTTTTCCGATTTTTGGATGTCTAAATAGGGAAATTCCCAAAGATCAGCCATAATTTTCCCCTTTTGACCTTTTTTTAAAAGGAGTTTTTCTTTCTTGTAGATGACAGCAACCATACGATGCAAATGAGTGATCGTCCTCTTTTTTTCTTTGTAGGGCAATTTTTTTACAAGATTTTTTTGATAAGCTAAGCAGTTCATTTTTAGAGGACATAAAGAGCAGCGCGCCTTTTTTTGACAGACAAGAGCTCCGAGTTCAATCAATGCTTCCATAACAATCCAAGGCTCTTCATCAGGCAAAAGTCTTTCAGTCATCTGATGGATTTGCTTGAGGGTAGAAAAGCGATCGATAGGGTCTTCTATCGCAAATAAACGGGTAATCAGACGGATAACATTTCCATCGACTGCAACTGCTTTTTGTTTAAAAGCAAAACTTAAAATGGCTCCTACAGTGTAGGGACCAATTCCCTTGATTTTTTTAAGTTCTTTTCCAATTCTTGGCAATTCCCCCCCATTCTCCTTTAATAGGTAAGAGGCTCCTTCATGAAGATGACGCACTCTTGAATAATAGCCAAGACCCTCCCATGCTTTGATCACTTCCTCAAAAGAGGCAAGAGCCAAATCTTTGATGGTAGGGAAAAGCTTGATCCATCTATAAAAATAGGGAATCACAACACTCACTTGGGTCTGCTGGAGCATAACTTCTGAGATCCAAACTTTGTAAGGAGAAGGATTTTCTCTCCAAGGTAAAGGACGTCGATTTAAAAAAAACCATTTTCTAAGTCGTGAAATACAGGAAACAATAGGAAACATTCCTTAAGATCCTCCATATCAGTTGTAAGGATAGAGTTGGCACATTATTTGCATATAAAAAAAGAAAAGCCATGTAAGCATCTATGAACTTAGGAGAGATGCTACACGTAAAACTTAGGGGGAATTTTATGTCTTTTGAAAAAAAAGAACAAGTGGATCAACTTCAAAGGAAATTGCAAGTTCTTTTAAAACAAGAAGTTGAATGCAGCCAAAGTATTTTGAGTCAACTAGACCAAGAAGAATATATGTTACTGATTGGAGAGGTTGGAATGGAAAAAGAGATCAATTTAGAAGTCGAGACTCTTTCTCGAGATCAAATCCTCTTAACTAGACAAAAACAGGTGATCGAAGAAAAGATCCAAGTTCTTTGCCAGATCAGTGAGATAGCTGAAATCTTAGATCCTCTCCAAGAAAGGGATGCTGAGATTGTGATTTTGATTGAAAAAGAGCGTATGCTTAAAGAAAAAATTCTTGAAAGAAAAAACCATCTCGAATGCTTAAGAAAGCTTATCAAAGGAGAAAAGCTTGATCCTAGAGAATTGAAAATGCAAATCAAGACAATATGTGATAAGAAAAATCAAAAGCCCTTATTGATCACAATCGATATGCCAAATGATGAGGAAGCACAAAATTAAAAATTCTTATTGATATAAATGTGACTTTGCAAGAGAATGGAATGCATACTTTAGGAGTATTGATATGGTTTCTTCTCTTGCTGGTTGCAACGGTTCTTGTCGCAGTCCTTCTCTTCTTTTAAAAGATTCTCAGCCTGAAGGAGGAGACTCTTCAAGGTTTTCTTACATTTCTTCAAACAAAGAGAAGCTATTAGGAGGATGCAAATCCCGTTATTATTTTGATGAGGCCAATGACTCCCATTTGCTATGTATAGCAAGAGTGATCTGTTTTGTTCCTGCTTTTTTTTGCTGTTTGCTAACATGTGGATGGCGCGGGAATCTTTGTTGCAAACGTACGAGTGAAATGCAACATCTCAATTCGACCTCCTCGAACAAGGTGAACATCCTCCGCCTTAACCTTTCTTCTAACAACACCCAATCCGCCAAATCAAAGTGGACAATGAACACGCCCCAAGCTAATTTTCTTAATCAACAACCCTTTCAATCCATAGGAACCCCCTCGTCTCCGAATTCCAATGAAAATAAATAACTGCGGTTTTTGTCTTTCTTATTTTGAGAAAAAGCTAATCTGAAAAGAAAATCGAAACCTCTCTTTTTCTTCCCTTTTTCATCTCTACGTATTGCGACTTAATAAGTGCATGATTTTGAAAAGCTGTAAGCATATTTAAGGAATTTTTAGCTTTTAAAAGAGCAGGTTTTGTGAAAATAAGACAAGGCACAATTTTTTTTCTGATCTTTTTCTCAAATCCCTTTATCAGAAAAGCCAGTTGATTCGAGTCCAAGATTTTAGTGGAAAGAAAATCAACAGAAGATAAGAGATTAAAAAGAAAGTGATACCATTTTCTTTTCTTGATCACAAAAATAAAATGCAGACGAGGCATTTTTGCTGCTAAGAAGAGCATGAGTCTCTTTTTATTTTCTCGGCAGATGAGAAAATTACAAAGAGGGACCTCTTCTTTCAAATTGAAAAAAGGACAGATAAAAAAGTGAGAGATTGAGCTTAAAAAGTAACTAAAAAAACGGATACTAATTAAAGTGACCATCACCAAAATGCCTATGGATACAATTGTAAACCCCCAGGCTGCTGATAAATCCAAAATCACTCCAAATAAATATAAAAGAAAAGGAGCGACTAAAACACCACAAAAACTCAAGAAATTAGAAGCCGCGATAATCTGCCCACGCTTTTCTTCAGGACTATGAGCTTGGACATACGAATCAAAGGGAACAATATAGAGCCCCCCAAAAAACCCTAAAGCAAAAAGAGCGACTAAAACAAAAGGTAAGTAAGAAGAAAAAGAGATAAGAAATAAAACCAATGCAAGAGCAAATCCCGCAAAACATCCCAACCCAACTTCTATGCGTTTATGGGAAATATACCCTGAAGAAACAGCTCCACATGCAATTCCAATTGCAGAGAGTAAAAAAAGATATCCTCCTTGAACTTCGCTCAAATGAAGGGTTTGAACGGCAAAAGGAATAACGTTGAGTTGATAATAAGCTCCAATAAATAGAAACGAAGCACTTCCTAAAATGGCAATGAGTAGGTAGGGGAACTTTTTTGCATGGCACAAATTGTAATAAATTTCTTGAAAGAATAAGGGATTCATTTTTTTTCTGCTTCCTCTTGGTGGAGTATAAGGGATAAAAAGAGAGGCTAAAAAACCAAAAAGGGCAATTGCAAAACAAACCATTGCTGTTAAAGGAAAATTGCGATTTGTAATTTGCGTTAAAAAAGAAGCTAAAAAGGTCCCTATAATGATTCCTAAATAGGTAAAAGAAGTAATCAACCCATTTGCTTTGGGAATCTTCCGAGGAGCTTTGATCAATTCGGGAATAATACTATATTTAGGAGGTCCAAAAACGGCACTCTGTAAAGAGAGCAAAAAGAGGAGAAAGTAGCTACCCCAATTGCTTTTGAAAACGAAAGCAAAAATCCCAAGAAGCATGATAATCATTTCACTCAATTTGAGAAGAATGATCATCTTTTGTTTACTGAATCGATCTGCAAGAACTCCTGCAAATGAGGAAAATAGCAAAAAAGGTAAAACATAAATTGTTCCAACCCAAAATAGCACCTGATTAGAATAGGCAACACCCCAGAGGTCGATAAAAAGAAAAACGATCAAAAATTTAAATGTATTATCATTGATCACTCCTAAAAATTGGGAGATGTTGAGATAATAAAGGGGACGAAGAGTACGCTCAAAACGGCTTATGGAAGAATTAAGAAAGAAAAAAGAGGATTTTCTTTTAGTTTTTTTGAAAAAAGACATTGATTCCTTTATTTTTCACCTTAACTGGTATAAATGATTTTTTCTTTCGAGAAAACAGAATTTTTATCAATGCAATATAGAAGGAACTGCCTTTATCGGGAAACAACGCATATCGATTTTTCTAGATTGGGCACGCGAAATGTGGGCTAGGAATGTCATGATCTGAACGCTTTGAATATACATAAGAGAAATTTCCTACTTTTCCGTACATCTATTTAAACGATGATTTTTCCAAAGCAAACTCATTGAAGGAAATGACCACGAATCGCACACTCAAGCCATTAGCTTGTCAAATGGGCTCATTCATTTCTTTAGTCATTGTCTTACCACTACATTTGCATTTGCCATTTTTTCGCATATCTTTTTCCATAAATAGTTTTCTATTTCCGGATGTAATTGCGAATCGGACATGGTTTTTTTTATTTTGAGAAGCTCAAAATGGGACCACTTTGCTCGATTAAGAGAAATGGTATTGATTTTTTCTTTTATCTTTTCTATGTCACTTTCTTTCGGATTTTCTTTTATTTTGAATCGCCATAAGAGACAGAGTTTCGGGCAATTTTTATTTTTAATAAATTTTTGGGTCGGAGGGAGATGATGATAAAAAGAAGGTTTTATACAATTTTAGAAAAAAGGAAAGAAGTTTTTTGAGTTTGAAAGAAAAGAGAATGAATCAAAAATAGCTGTTTTTTAGCTCTTGTGTATGATGGAATAAAGGCTTGCTCAAGTCTATTTCTAAAAAAAAGAGAGCTGTTATGAATTCAAGAAAGATGGATATGTCATTCAAATGGAAACAGTTTTCGCCACAAGTTATTTTGTTGTCAGTGAAGAAGGTATTGTGAATTTGGTTTTGTTGCAAACAACCCCATCTCTTTTCCAATCCATTGGGTTATAAACTCCTTTGATAGGAAAATATTGCAATGGGTCAATCCTAGTAAAAAAGTCTTCATTTTACCTTTCTCAAATTTTTTGAAATTAAGGTAATCCCCAAAAAAACTTAAAAATCAACTAATTTAGACCGGTTTCCCGTTTGATAAAATTGAGACTTAGAGTGCTTTGAAATGTCCGCAGTCCCATTTTTCTTAAAAACGATGGAAGTTTCCCTTCTGGTGGTGGTGGGAAGGGAAACTCCATCTGGAGCGGGTATTTTGTATGCAGTTCCAAAAGGAAAAATTGCATTCGTTTTTCGCTCATGTTTTCATTTTTTCTAAAAGAAGAAAAAAAAACAAGTAAAAGATTGAATATTTTTGAAAGTTTCGAAAAAAGTTCTCTCAAACAGCCTCTAAATGTCTTTACTACAATGAGTCTACAAGAGAAAAAAGTGACACAAGAAGGCTTGCCTCTTCTTCTCCAATCCCATCAATCTTCAAGAGATCTTCTTTCTTGGCCTTTAGCATTTTTTCAATAGATCCAAAAAATGAACATAGATCTTGTGCCACTGCAAGACTTGAGTTCCCTTTTGGAAGTTTCCCTAAAATAAGTGCAAGAAGCTCTACAACAGAAAGAGCCTCTTTTCCTTCTTCAATGAGCTTCTTTCGAAGGTTTTCTATTTCTGTAGAACTTGTATTAGACATTAATTTAGAACCTCCAAATTTTCAGTCAATACGATTGGAGTTTTTGCATGATCTTTCCGTCTCTTAAACAATTCGCTTACCATCATATCATGTATGCAAAAAAAGATCTGCGATTTTTTTCCATTTTCCTTCGCAGTCGTTATTGCCATTTTTTTCTCCTTTATTTTCTTATCAATTGGAAACAATTTTGAAATAAAGAAGAAGTTTTATACAACTTTAGAAAAAAAGAAAGAAATTTTTTGGGGTTGAAAGAAAAGAAAGCGTGTCAAAAACAGCTATTTTTTAGCTCTTGTGCATGATGGAATAAAGTCTTGTTCAAGTCTATTTCTATAAAAGAGAGTTGTTACGAATTCAAGAAAGATTGATTATAGATTGCTTGATATTGCAATCACATTAAAGGTCTCCTATCTTTAGCGCTCATTTTTTTAAACTTTTATTACGGATGAAATTCATCTAATTCTGAAGAATCTTCTTCAGAGCGCTCATTTTTTTTCTCTTTCTCTTGTTTTCTTCGTTCTAACCATTTTTCTACTTTTTCTGGCCACATGGGAGTGTCTTTCCAACTCCTTAAATTTGGCTTATGCTTAGTAAGGTAGGGTCTTTTTTTCCTTTTTTTAGGAAGTTCATTTTCATCCTCATCTTCCAAAAAACTTACCTCATGAGCAAATAATTCTTTGCTATTGATTTTATCGATAGCTACAATGGAAGAGAAAAGTAAACCATATGTGAGAATAGCAGTTTTAATCATGCTTCTCGTATACAAAATTTTTTAATTAAAATGAAGAAAATATTTTTTATCACAATCTTTATAGCTTCGATTCTAATTCCTTCCCATAGGGGAGTTTGCAGTAAACCCTATCTTAAATCTTGCAAAGAGAAAAAAAATACCACTCAACTCGAACAAGGAAAGGGTTTTAAAATATATCAATTCTTAGTAGCAGGTTTTTTGGCTATTTTTATTTGTGGTGTTCTTCCATTATATGTGATTATCAAGGAAAAAAAGAAAAGGAAGAAGCTATCAATTAAGGATAAGGTTTAAGAAAATGTTCGAAAAGGTTCTGCTGCAAGAAGATGTTAATGGATTGACATCCTCCTCTCCGTAAATAAAGAGGATTCCCTAGTGCTTTAACAGCACTTTGGAGAGTTAAGCATGCATCGCTGCTTCCTACTAGTTCCTGCTTCATAGAGGTTGCCAACGTATTCTCTCCACAGGCTCACACCCGATGCCCTC
>JANQJX010000005.1 GCA_028281425.1 Simkania sp. | reverse complement strand
GGATCTTTGATCACCGTCACCGTGCCTCCAAAAGCCCCTCCATCGAGAATCACAGGGGTGATGATCGACCCTTGAACGCAAAGGGTTCCACTCTTAATGACTGTTGTTCCCGTGTAGGTATTTTTCTCTTTTAAGGTGAAAGAGGCCCTGTTTCCATCCCCCATCGTCAGCCCCCCTGCTGTGAGACATCTTCTCCTCCGATTCCTTTGTTACTTTCAAGGGGAATTTCATAGAGATAAATCTTAGATTTATAAAGATCGTCTACTTCAAGCATTTTTTTTGGTTTCCAACCCAAAATAGAAAATGTATGGGTCAAAATGATTGCTCCTGGTTTGAGCTCTAAGAGAAATTTCTCCTTAAGATGTTCCATACTTTTAGGAAAAAGATAGCAACAAACAAAATCTACATCTTGTAGATTTATAGTGAAAAAATCCTTTTTCTTTACATGTAAGTTGGAATAAAAATTAAGAGCAAGAGAAAATAAAAAAGGAACCGTTGAATTTTCATATCCAATCACCTGAGAATTTTGATATTTTCTTGCAAGAAGAAAAATTAAACTGCCCCATCCTGAGCCTAGGTCTACAATCTTTTTCCCTTCTAACTTTTCTGGTAAAAGTTCGAAAAGAGCTCTTTTTACTTTTTCAGAAGTTGGCATAGGAGAGATTCCATTTTTCAAAGTATAAAAAACCAAAGAAAAAAACATGAAAAAGGTAAAAAGCAAAACTACAATACAATAAAACATCGCTATAGAATGACTTTTAAGAAGAGCTTATTTTGGGCGATCGAAATTTTTAAATACCTCATCAATAATGAGGCTGTTGCGATTGGAATATTTTCCGAATGTTAAAAAAACCATCCAATCGTAATCGATATATCTTCATGATTGTTATCTTCTATTTTAAATTTTACAAATCAAAAATGTCTAAAATTTGGACACTTGTATATTGAGAGTGTCACCTCTTTGTTGAAAGCCTAATAGAAGGAGGCTTTGTTTTAATTTCATCAAAGGATTTTACAAGCTCTGAAATTTTTTCTTCTGAAAATTTCCCACTTTGGATTTGAATACGAATTTTTTCTCGCTTCTCCATCCATTGCCTTTGAAGCAATTTTGTAATTGTTTCAATGAGCCCTTCTTCTGCCTTTTCAGTATTGATCTTTTTTTGAACAATTTCTGAAAAAAGAAGTTGTTCTTCTGCCGATTCTAAATGATTGGCTAGTTGAAGTAAGTCTGTTTTTTCTTTTCTTTCCAAACATTCAAAATAAAGAGAAAAAAGTCTTCGACATAAATCAATACGAAAATCTTTGGGAGAAATGTTTTGTTTAATGATCTCTAAAATTCGTTTATGGGAAGAACACTCTAAAAAAAGCCACCGAAGAAGGTCTGTTTCCAAAACACGGTTGGGATCTACTCCAACTTCTGAAATACTCAATTGCCGTTTGATCCATACATGAGGTTCAATGATCTCTTTTTTAAGCCCCATAAGCTCTTCAGGAACATCCATCATCTTAGCAACCTTCCGTAATCCTTCATGAACCATTAAGGGATAATTCCAACTTTGAATCTGTTCTTCCAATGTTTTGATGAGTTGATTTTTTTGTGATGGCGAATGAAGATCGATTTTTTCTGACAAATGAGAAATCAAAAAAGTCAGATAATCTTTAGATCGGTCCATTCTTTTTAAAAAAGCCTTCGGGCCCTCTTGCCTTAATAAGGTATCTGGATCCCCTCCATTTGGAAGATCTATTATAAAAACCTCGCACCCCTCTTTTTGGAAAAGCTGCCCCACTTTTAAAGAAGCTTCTTTCCCTGCTAAATCTCCATCAAATGCTAGATAAACAACCATCACTCCAATCTCTAAAAGTAATTTCACATGCTCTTGTCCAAAAGCAGTGCCTTGACTTGCAACAGTCATATCAAATCCTTCCTGAATGAGACGTAAAGCATCGATTTGTCCTTCGACAATCAAAACCTTTTTCTCTTTTGCAATGCAACGTCTTGAAAAACTCAAGCCGTATAATGTTTTTGATTTTTTAAAAAGGGGTGTTTCTCCTGTATTGATATATTTAGCACCAAAAGTCTCTTCTCGAATCTTTCTAGCAGAAAAGCCAATGATATGACCAAAAGCATCTTGAATTGGGAACATAATGCGCCCGGAAAAAAAAGGTCTTTCTCTTCCAAAGCGATCCCTTTTTAAAAGACCTACCTCTCTTAGACTTTCTTCTTTAAAGTGGTTTCTTTTCATGACCTTTTGCAAAATGTCTCCTCTTTGAGGAGAAAATCCAATTTTAAAAAGATGAATAAAATCAAGATCTATTCCCCGATTATAGAGATATTTTAATCCTTCATGTCCTTCATCTGTGTAGAGAAGATAAAAATGAAAGAGCACTGCTGCCATTTCAAGACATTGGCGCAAAGAGGTTTTTTGAATTTCCTTTCCTTTTGTTTCCCAATCAACCTGCTCAAGATGTACTGAAAAACGCTCTGCTAACATCTCAATAGCTTCCACAAAGCTCATTTTCATATAGCTCATCAAAAAGGCAATGGCATCCCCATGAGCACCACATCCAAAACAATGGTAATAAGATTGAGACTTTTGAATCACAAAAGAGGGAGTTTTCTCTTCATGAAACGGACATAGACCTTTATAGGTTGCTCCTACTGACTTAAGAGAAATATATGAAGAAATAAGCTCGACAAGATTGATTTTTTCTCGAAGAAGCTCAAGACTTTTTTTTGAATAAACACCCATGATCCTAATTATATCTATCCAAGCCAATAAATGGATCAATAGAATGGAAGTTTTTAGATAAAAACTTAAAAACTTTCATTTTGAAACCCCTACATCACTGCTTTTTATGAAAAAAAATCAAACAAAATGCTTTTTTCAAACAAAAAGATTGGGTATCTTATAGATCTTAAGACTATATTATTTCAGAAGAAAATGAATTCAAAGGTCCAAAAAACAGAATTTAGAAAGAAGATTTACCGAAAGCTCGATGCTTCTTCCATTTCTGAAAATATTCCTTCTCCTTCTCCTTTCGTTAAAAATCATCCCCCTAAACAAATCATTCCTTCATCAACATCTAAAGGTCTTCGTGAAGACTTCAAGAAAAGTTTTCTTCCTCTTTTAATCGACATTTTTGAACTCAGACAAATGATTGATACTTATAAATCTCAGCTTGAATCCCCTAGTCCTTTTCCTCTTGGGAAAATCTCTAAATCTCCTATTGAAATTTTAGAAAGACTCGAAACCCTTCAAAATGAAATTAAAGAGACCCAACGTTGGTGTGAGGGGGTCATTTTGCAAATTTCAAAAGGAATCAAAGAAGCAAAGGAAGCCTTGCAAATGCTCAATGGAGAAGAAAAACAAACATCTTCTTCTTCTAAATATCAAAGTTTTTTTAAAAAAATTTTCATGAAATGGAAGCAAAAAAAAATTCGTTAACGCCAATGATGGCCCAATGGTATGCCTGTAAAAAAGAGGCTAAAGAGGCTCTTTTACTCTTTCGTCTCGGTGATTTTTACGAAGCTTTCTACGAAGATGCTCATATCTTATCCCAGCAGCTCGATTTAACTTTAACAAAAAGACAAAATATTCCGATGAGCGGTGTGCCTGCTCATGCAGCAGAGGGTTATATCGAAAAATTGGTTCAAAAAGGGTTTCTCGTTGCTATTGCTGAGCAAATAGAAACCCCCAAACAATCCAAAGGACTTGTTAAAAGAAAAATTGTTAGAACAATTTCTCCAGGCACTATTCTCTCTTCTTCTTCTTTAAAGGAAAAGGAGAATAATTTTTTTGTTTGTATTGCAAAATTAGGCTCTACGTTTGGAATTGCTCTTATTGATTTTTCAACAGGAGATTTAAACACAATAGAACTAAAAGACGAAAAACTTCTTCAAGATGAACTTTTTCGTCTTCAACCTTCTGAAGCCTTGATCTCTGAAAAATGTTATCAAAAGATTGCACCCATTTTAAAAGATCTTAAAGAGACTCTCAAAGTACGTATCAATATCAAAAAAGAGTGGTTTTTCGATCATCCAAGCTGTTATAACTTTTTAACAAACCACTTTCAAGTCCATAATCTCAAAGGATTTGGCATTGAAGAAACAAGCCCCATTGTTGTAGCAAGTGGAACTCTTTTAGCACATCTTAAAGAAGACTTAAGCCTTTCTATTAAACATATCAAGCAGATCCAAAAAGATCATATCGGCCATTATATGGCCATTGACCGTGCCACACAAAGAAATTTAGAACTTGTTGAATCTCTCCATCCTAAAAGTCAACATGTCACTCTTTTAAACCTCCTCGACAAAACACTGACACCAATGGGAGGGCGCCTCCTTAAAAATTGGCTTCTCCATCCCCTTCTTTCGGTCGAAAAAATCAAAGAGAGACAAGAAGCCATCGAAAAGCTGCTCTCTGAAAAAAATTCAGCACAGTTTCTTTGCAAAAAACTTGCAATTATCACAGATCTCGAAAGACTCATCATGCGTATTTCAACAGGGCAATGCACACCACGCGATTTAATGAAACTCGCTTTATCTCTAGAAGAAATTTCTCCGATTAAAAAGGTTTTGTCCTCTTTTTCATCTTCTCTCTTACAAAAAGTGACTTCCAATCTTTTAGATCCCAAATCTATCATCCAATCCATTAAAACCGCCCTTGTCGACCATCCCCCTTTAAAATTCGGGGAAGGAAAAGTGATTCGCCCCGGTTATCATCAAGAACTCGATACTTTGACTCTTTTAAAAAATGATAGTCAATCTTGGATTGCCAATTATCAAGCAAAACTCAGAGAAACATTAAATATTAAAACACTTCGCATCATCTATAGTAAAGCCTTTGGTTATTGCATCGAAGTGAGTCGATTGCAAGCAAGTAAAATGCCTTCTACATTTAATAAAAGACAAACTCTTGTGAATACAGAGAGATTTATCTCATCTGAACTTAAAGCTTATGAAGATAAAATCTTAAATGCTCAAGAATCCATTGAAGAAATCGAAAAAACTCTTTATCTCGAAGTGCAAAAAAAGGTCTCTTCCCATGCCAATACCGTTAAAAAAATTGGGCAAGCAATTGCTATTTTAGATACCCTTCTCTCTTTCTCCAAAGTCTCTGATACCAACAATTACTGCCGTCCTACCTTGACACATGAAGATCAACTCATCATTGAAGAAGGAAGACATCCTGTCATTGAACAACAAATCACTGAAAATTCCTTTACTCCAAATAAGACTCATCTCAGTAAAAATGGATGCCAGATGATGCTTATTACAGGACCTAATATGGCAGGTAAATCTACCTACATCAGGCAAGTAGCATTGATTACGATCATGGCACAAATCGGCTCTTTTGTTCCGGCAAAAACCGCTCAAATCGGGATCGTCGACCAAGTCTTTAGTCGCATTGGTGCAAGTGATGACCTTTCTCGAGGTCAATCCACTTTTATGGTTGAAATGAACGAAACTGCAAATATTTTAAACAATGGTACATCAAAATCTTTGGCTATCTTAGATGAACTCGGAAGAGGAACAAGCACATATGATGGTATTTCAATTGCTTGGTCTATTGGAGAAGCCCTTATCAAGCTAGGAATCAAATCTCTTGTTGCAACCCATTATTTTGAACTGACTAAGCTTGAAAAAGAGTACAAAAAAGTACAAAATTTTCATGTTGCTGTCAAAGAAAGAGGAAAAGAGATTCTATTTTTACATAAAATTCAAAAAGGATGTACTGATAAAAGCTATGGCATTCATGTAGCTCGTTTAGCCGGTCTTCCTTCTTTTGTCATTAAGCGCTCTTATGAAATCTTAGGAAAACTCGAAAAAGAGCAACGAGAAAAACAAAACGATCACTTTGAAAAGGAGGCAGATCAGCTCGCTTTATTTCCTCTCATCCCCCCATCTCAAGAGTCCTATGACCAAGTGATTCAAGCGATCAAGCATCTCGATTTAGTCCATGTTAATCCTTTTCAAGCACACCTTCAAATTCTAGAATGGCAGAAGTTACTCAAAACATAACCTCGTATGATGTTTTTTCTCTACACCTCAAAAAAACAAGGCTTCAGTCATGCCATTTGAAGTTTACCTCTTAAAAACAATGCCAAATAAGCCTGGTGTTTACTTAATGAAAGATAGAAAAAAGACCATCTTATACATCGGAAAAGCAAAAAACTTAAAAAAAAGACTCGCAGATTACTTTGTCCCTAAGCGTGATGGAAGGGAGATGATTCCCTATCTTACCTCTCAAATCGAAACCATTGAAACGATTATCACTTTTAATGAAAAAGAGGCTCTTCTTCTTGAAAATACTTTGATTAAGCAGCATCAACCCAAATATAATATTCAATTAAAGGATGATAAAACATTTATCAGCCTAATGATCAATCACCATCATAAATGGCCTATGATCCGTCTTGTAAGAAATAAACATCAATCTAAAGATCGTCATCTTTATTTTGGCCCTTATACGAGTGCTTATGCAGCACGTCAAACACTCGACTTGATGCAACGCCTATTTCCTCTTAGGCAATGTTCTGATCGAGAACTTCTTTCTCGCAAACGCCCTTGCCTCCTTTTTGATATTGGGCGTTGTCTCGCTCCTTGTGTGGGAAAGTGTACTCCCGATCTCTATGCACGAAAAGTCGAACAAGCTGTTGCTTTCTTAAAAGGAAAAGATCAAGCAGTGACTAAAAGCTTAAAAAAAGAGATGGAAACCGCATCCAAGAATTTGGAATTTGAAAAAGCTCATGTTCTTCTTAAACTCATCAAGCAAATTGAACATGTCACTTACAAGGAGGAAGAAAGCTCTCGATCAAAAATAGAAGCGTGTGATGTTTTAGCTTTATGTTATGAAGACCCCTACTATCTCATTGCTAAACTGATGTATCGCAGTCATCAACTGGTCGGACAAGAACATTTTTTCTTTACCCATCTGCCATCTACTCATGAAGAAACTTTAGAAACATTTCTACTTCAACATTATTCTCAATCAAACCTTCCTCATGTGATTCTCCTTCCTCTCCCCCTTGAAAAAAAGACTCTTATTGAAGAAATTTTATCAGAAGAAAAACAAAAAAAAATTCATCTTACTCTTCCTAAAAAAGGAGAGAAACTCCTTCTTCTCAAATTAGCACAAAAAAATGGTGAGATTCTTTTAAAACAAAAAAAAGCAAAACAAAAGATGACTGAGGAGCTTTTGCTCGATTTAGAAGAAGCATGCGAGCTGACACACCTTCCCCTTACCATCGAATGTTTTGATGTCTCAAATATTTCAAAATCAGATTTTGTTGCTTGTATGGTTGCATTTAAAGAAGGAGAAAAAGAAAAAAAGAAAGGACGTTTTTTCAAAATTAAACATCCAAGGCATTTCAATGATATCGATGCTCTTAAAGAAGTACTTAGACGTCATTATGCAAAAGCTAAGGAAAGTCACACCCTTCCCGACCTCACTCTCATTGATGGAGGAAAAGGGCAATTAAATGCTGCTTTAGAAGTCTTTGAGGAGCTTAAAATCGCTTCTGTGGACCTTATTGCCCTTTGCAAGGAAAAAGGACGTCATGACAAAGGCCTTGCATTTGAAAAAATCTTCATCCCTCACAAAAAAAACCCAATCTTTTTCTCCCCACGCTCTTCTACCCTTTTCTTTTTGCAAAAAATTCGAGATGAAGCTCACCGAGTTGCTCTTGGATTTCATCGCAAGCAAAGAGAAAAACGGACGATCCAAAGTGCTTTGGATCATATTCCAGGAATTGGTCCGATTAAAAAAAAGCGTCTTCTAAAAAAATTTGGAAGTGTTAAAAATATTCAAAGGGCAAAAGAAGAATTGCTTTTAGAAGTTGAAGGGATGACTAAAAAAGATCTTTTAAATCTTAAAACTCATTTGATAGACATTTAATGGGACTCCCTTGAACTGAAAAATCATCGTCTAAAGAATTTCCCAGTTCAAGGAAGTTCCTTTCTCTTAACATATCACTAAAACGAAGGCATTTCCTCTTTTTGTATCTTCACAGATTTTCAAAACAAGAAGGAGATTATTTCCTCTTTATTCATCAATCGGGTATTCTGTGAAATAAAATGCTATCTTTAAAACTTGACACCTGAACTTGGGTTTCTTTATAACCCATATATTTAAAAGATCTTAACCCGAGTTTATCACTTGTAGCAGCAAATTTTTTAAGTTTTATTGATGATCAACCGTTTACATTTTTTAGAATAGGATGCATGCGGCCCATTTTAAAAAATGCACGTGGTTTAGGGTCAATGAAGCGATAAAAATTCGCTGCTACAAGTGATAAACTCGGGCTAAAATAATAAAGAAATCGATCGACGGTTATGCTACTTATTATACTATTTTGGCTCATTTTAGGAATTCTTTGCTCTTATATTGCAAAACAAAGAGGACGGCGTTCTGCTCTTTGGTTTATTTTGGGATTTTCTACGGGATTTATAGCTCTTTTGATCCTTTTTATTCTTCCTTCAAAAAAGGAAGTTCCTCTCGTATCTAAAAAAGCTTTAGCTGATACTTCCTCTTTAGAAATCTCAGGCACACAAAAAAAATATTCGACTCTTGGTGACCAAATCCCACCAGAGTCTGTTTTTTATAAACTCTGGTATTATCTTGACGATCAAAATAAACAATATGGCCCCATGAGCTTTCAGGCACTCAAACGTGCTTGGGAAGAAAAGACAATTCATGCTTCTACCTATGTTTGGAATGAAGATATGAGCGAGTGGCAACCTCTTAAAAATCTCTCTTCTATGATAACCCATATTCATTCCCCTCAAATAAATACGGAATTAGGCCATGGAGAAAATAGCTGAAAAAATCTAAGCCAATAAAAAACACCTATTGTCATTTTACTTTGTGAATTATCCCCCTAACAGCTTGGGTTAGCTTTATTTTTCCCAATCCCTAAAGGTGTTATAAAATTTTCTTTTAAACACCTAGAGAAATTATCAAAAATAGAGCGCAAAACCTCTTCCTTCAGAGGAAAGAACGTCCGCGCAAAATCGGGCCTTAACCGCACCATTCTAGACCAAGGATGGGGATCTTTTGTCAGGAGGCTTGAATACAAGCTTGAATGGAACGGGGGCATGCTGATCAGGGCTTCTCCCCACTACACAAGCCAAAGCCTGTCCAAGCCCTTTTTGCGGCCACAAATCTGAAGAGAACAGGTCGAATAAAGGGGAGAAATTTTTGTGCGTGGAATG